>CAWLBR010000128.1:0-6726 GCA_963855085.1 Gammaproteobacteria bacterium | reverse complement strand
ACATAGCTAGATCCTGCAGTCAAACTTATGCCGTTCGGTATAGAGCCCACTAAGCTGGATGCTGAAAAATCACTGGAGGTGATGGTCATTTTCCGATCATCGGAGGCGTTTATAATCGGGCTGTAAAGGCCATTGCGAACCACCACAATATTGTTGTCAAAATCTAGAGTGATATATTGACCATCAAATCCAGTGGTTGAGATCAGCGTATTAGGTGGCGGATAAATCGAACCATCCTCTTGAGTTTCAGGAAATATGCTCCAAAATTTTAGTCCGTAGCTGAATAGTCCGCCGCCGCCTATTTCGGTCACTCTAGAGTCGACAGTAATGTTTTTGATGCTAGCCACATAAGAGCTGGGAATTACCTGTTCACTATCCCATACGCCATTATTCAGCAGTAACTGCCCAAATCGTGCAAAATCACGTGGCGTAGCATCCAGGCAGCAATAGGCTAAATAATTGCCATCCACCTGACTGGTAGCGTCATTGTCTCGCCACCACTGGGCCTGCATGCCGATCTTAGAAAACAGATGCAGGTCGGCGTAGGTCTGCAGATCCTTACCTGTAGCTCGGTAGAGGATTTCTCCCAGCACCATGGTGTCGCAATTAGAATAGAGCCAGTAGCCGGACTGCCAGGTTGCCCCTGTTGTATGCCAGGGCTGATTGATATTGGTCGCTGCCAGTGGGCGATTAATACAGGCAGACATCTGATTATTGGAGAAGACTAAATCACCGCCGGCATTGCCAGCGTTAGTACAGACGCCCAAGCGTTGTGCGGCAAAGTCATAACAGACTAGGGGCAGCCCTGAGCGCATATCCAGCAGATTACGAATTGTGATTGCGGCTCTTTCGTCCCCTTGCCACTCATCTATATAGGCAGAGGCCGGTTCCGAGAGGGATTCGATAAAGCCCTGTTCAATAGCAATGGCGATCAACACACTGGTAAAGGATTTGGCCGTTGACCAGGAGGTCGCAAGGCTATCTTTATCGCGTGTGCCATAAACTGTTTGACTGTCGAGCACAGTGGTCGCTGTGAGATTGGCCGCTTCCGTTGGCAGAATTCCTCTGTAGCGCTCATAGACCAGTTTATCGTCTTTGATAACCAGAGCGGCTTGAGTGTAGTTGCCATCAGCAAAGGCCTGGTCAAAGGTCTGTTCTAGCCGCTCTGAGTCCATGCCGACGGACTCAGGCGTAGCCTCTTGCCATAGGACGGATTGACCAGTCTCTGGTGCATCACTAGTATCGGTAGCCGATCTCGAAGGGTCAGCGGAATTGGAACCGCCACCACAAGAAGTTAGTAGAGTTAAAAAGAGTATTAAAGATATTGTCTTGACGAGAGTTCTAAACATTTTCATGTTTCCTCTACTTATTATTTTTTAACCTGTTAATAGTAACGCCAAAAACTCATTGGCGAAACTCCCACCTATGACCAATGGGACGTCAATAGCTTCACTATCGCCTGTAGTCACACAGCTACTGGATAGTTACTGGATAGTTACTGCATAGTTACAACATAGTTACAACAATGGCCGTACTGATGGCCGCATTGACGGTTGTAAGCTACTAAATCAGATCAATGGCTTACGTCATCAGTGGCAGTTAATCAGCCGGCTCTAAGGGTGCAGGTAGTCCCTCAAAGACGGTGCCCCAGATTTTGATATCTTTTATGCCCTTGGGACCGACCTTATAGGGATCGGCCTCAAGTATTGTAAAGTCGGCTTTCTTGCCCGCACGAATCGACCCAATCTCATCTTCCCAACCCATGACCCAGGCTGCATCTATAGTTATCGCTCGCAGACCTGCCTCCAGGCTGACGCGCTCATTGGCACCGCTGAGATTGCCATTAATGGTTACTCGATTAACCGCCGCTGAAACCAGCGTCAGGGGTTCCAACGGTGCCATGGGACTGTCGGAATGAAAGGCAAAGGGCATACCCAGCCGCTCCAGAGAACCGAGACGCACCATCTGGCTGCCGCGATCGGCACCCAGCCATTGATCGCTGTACATATCGCTGAGCATATAGTGGTAGTAGGGATTGGCGGAGACCACCGCGCCGAGCTCGGCAAGCTGTCGATTTTGATCTTCTGTGGTATAGGCAAAATGCTCTAGCGCCAAACGATGATCGGTTTTAGGGGTGTTTTTTTGCAGGGTTTTTAGCAGGTCGATTAAGACTTCAGCACTGCCGTCGCCATTGGTATGGGCATGAATCTGATAGCCCGCATCCCAAAATGCCTGAGCCCATTGTTGGGAGACCTTAGGCGGCACCATCCAGACACCCTCATGACCATCGATATAGCCAGGAAACTTAAACTGCGCCAGTCCACTGTAGATGGCCCCATCAATCATCAGCTTAAAGCGCCGGTCAAACATCACTCGATGACTGTTTTGTTCACGCCACTGATCCACTTGTACTAGGGCATCTTCAATGGATATCCCGCGACCCATAAAGTCGGTAATAATCGGTGTCAGGATTAATCGGGCTGGAGCCTGGAGTGTTTCGACTGTATGGCGAATCAGGTCGATTTCCGCATCGGGATTACCAAATACACCAGTGCCCATATCCAGGGCTGTAGTCACACCGCCCTGATGAACCATTTGAATAAAGTTCTCCATGCCTTTGCCAAAGCGAGCAGGGTCAAACAGGAATGGCATCTTTGGAATAAGGGCGTACATACCATTCTCAAAGAAATGACCTTTTGACCAATCGGTTAATGGGTTGCCCGCGAGATCAGCTTGTTTTATACCGAGCATATTGAGTGCCGCATCATTGGCAACTATTTCATGAAATGATCTGTGCCATAGCATCACGGGTTTGTCGGGGAATAGGGCGCTGAGCTGCTCGCGAAACAATTCCCCATGCCACAGTGGGTGGTAGCCCCATGCAATAAAGGGAATGTCTGTATCGCTGTGCTCGGCCACCAGCTGGGTAAGACGTTTTAGATAAGCTTCTGGGGTTTTGGCACCGGGAAATTCTCCGGTGGGCAGTGACCAGTCATCCGGGGCAATAAAGGGAAACTGTGTCAGTACCGCTGGCAGGGAAGGATGCACATGGGGATCAATAAAGCCGGGCATCATAACCTTGCCCTCAAACCGGCGGTCTATACGCGCGTATTTTTTGTCGCTCCAGCTACTCAGGGATTTGAGTGAACCCACTGCAACAATGCGGCCATTGGCTACAGCCACTGCGGTGGCCTCGGGCAGGGCGGGTTCCATAGTGATTATTTTCTGGGCTGTATAAATCACCAAATTATCTATAGAGTCCGCATCAGTTTGACTGGCACTACTCAACGGAATAGCTGCAATTAGCAGGCAGACGATAATGAGGTTTGCTGTTTGTGCCATTGTTACCCCCGATTGTTATTTTTGTTATTAGGTGGTCGTTATTTGATAGCCAAAATAGCGCCTTTTGTCCTAGTATGGCAACCAATAAAAGTAAACGAACGGCTTAATATTTAAGATGCTCTTAAGACATTACAAGGATTCAAAGTATGAAAACAAAGGCAGCAGTGGCATTTGGCGCAGGTAAGCCATTAGAAGTGGTAGAAGTGGATCTCGACGGGCCCAGAGCGGGAGAAGTACTAGTCGAAATCAAAGCCACAGGGGTTTGCCATACGGATGCCTTCACGCTCTCTGGCGATGATCCCGAGGGCGCTTTTCCCGCTATTTTGGGCCACGAAGGCGCAGGTATAGTGGTTGAGGTGGGCCCGGGGGTGAAGAGCCTCAAGCCCGGCGATCATGTGATTCCTCTTTATACTGCTGAGTGCCGCGAATGCGAGTATTGCCTAAATCCCAAAACCAATCTCTGTCAGGCCGTGCGATCAACTCAGGGTCAGGGCCTGATGCCCGATGGTACCAGCCGCTTCTCCTTCGAAGGCAAGCCCATTCTCCACTATATGGGTTGCTCTACTTTCTCCAATTACACAGTCCTTCCCGAGATCTCACTGGCCAAGGTGCGTAAAGACGCCCCCTTCGACAAGATCTGTTATATCGGCTGTGGCGTCACCACCGGAATTGGTGCCGTTGCCTTCACCATGAAAGTGGAAGCCGGTTCTACAGTAGCTGTATTTGGTCTCGGTGGTATTGGCTTGAACGTGATTCAGGGAGCCAAGATGGTCGGCGCCACAAGGATAATCGGTATAGACCTAAATCCCGCCCGAGAAGGCTTGGGCAAGCAGTTTGGTATGACCGACTTTATTAACCCCAAAGATGTCGACAACGTAGTCGACCATATTATTCAGATGACCGGCGGCGGTGTGGATTACAGCTTTGAATGTATAGGCAACGTCGATGTGATGCGCCAAGCGCTTGAGTGCTGCCACAAAGGCTGGGGCGAAAGCTGCATAGTCGGTGTGGCTGGGGCTGGCAAGCAGATTACCACTCGTCCATTCCAGTTGGTCACCGGCCGCTCATGGCGGGGAACTGCCTTTGGGGGTGCCCGCGGTCGCACCGATGTGCCGCGTATTGTCGACTGGTATATGGACGGAAAAATTAATATTGATGATTTGATTACTCACAAGATGCCTCTTGAAGATATCAATAGGGCTTTTGATTTAATGCATTCTGGTGAGAGTATTCGTTCGGTCGTGGAGTTTTAAATGGCGTTTAAGTCAATAGAACAGGTTGGCGCAAACCAAAGCTTTGGTGGCCAGCAGCTAAGGTATAAACACCAGTCTTCAGTATTGAACTGTGAAATGACTTTTAGTATCTACCTGCCGCCTCAGGCGAAAAAAGGTCCGGTGCCCGTTTTATATTGGCTGTCGGGACTAACCTGCAACGACGAGAACTTTGTTCAAAAAGCGGGAGCCCAACAGCATGCAGCGGAACATGGCATCGCCATAGTCTGCCCAGATACTAGCCCCAGAGGGGATGGCGTCGCTGACGATCCAGAGGCAGCTTACGATATGGGTCTGGGTGCCGGTTTCTATGTTAATGCCACACAGCGGCCTTGGGCAGAGCACTATCAGATGTATAGCTATATCTTAGATGAGCTGCCAGCGCTAATTAACGGTGAGTTTCCGGTGGATGGCCGGCGCGTCTCGATTTCGGGGCATTCCATGGGTGGCCATGGGGCCTTAACCATTGCCCTTAAAAATCCAGAGCGATTCAAATCGGTGTCGGCTTTCTCACCCATCTGTTCCCCGCTCAATTGCCCCTGGGGTGAAAAAGCACTGAGCAACTATCTGGGTGATGATCGACAGACTTGGAAACAATATGACGCGATTGAACTCGTCAAACAGGCTAAACAGCATGTGCCAGTACTTGTAGATCAGGGGGATGCCGACAATTTTTTAACTGAGCAGCTGAAGACGCAGTTACTTGTCAGTGCAGGTCAAGTGGCGGATTACCCCATGCAAATCAGAATGCAGCCCGATTATGATCACAGCTACTTTTTTATAGCTACGTTTATAGCAGAGCACATTGCATTTCATGCCCGCGCTCTATTTTAATCAAACGGCTTAAAAGACAGCGCTAATGGAGAGGTAATAAGCAGTCCTTATTAGGTAAATAAGAGTCGCTTGGGTAAGGCAGAACTCTGTAGTGATAATGCTAGACTGCGAGCGTTGGCGGGCCGTTCAATAGACGAGACGCCAAACATAACCACAGGAGTAGTTGAGTTGGGTATCAGCCAAAATGAGCAGCAATCTATCAGTGATTTAGTCGGGCAATATAAACAGTTGCCCGGTGCCTTACTGCCACTGTTACATGCGATTCAGGGGCACATAGGTTATGTGCCAGATTCAACTGTGCCGATTATTGCCCAAGGCCTTAACCTGTCTCGCGCCGAAGTGCATGGCGTGATCAGTTTTTACCATGACTTTAAAACCACTCCCGTAGGCCGCCATACAGTACAAATTTGTCGCGCTGAAGCCTGTCAGTCTATGGGCTCCCGTCAGCTAGAAGCCCATGCCAAGCAAACCCTAGGTGTCGACTACGGTGAAACCACCGCCGATGGAGCCATTACACTAGAGCCGGTGTACTGCTTAGGCAACTGCGCCTGCTCACCCTCAGTGCGCATTAACGATGATGTTTTTGCGCGCGTGAATACAGACCGCTTTGATGAGCTGGTGTCTGGCCTCTCGTTAGACGAGGGGGTCGCCAAATGATCTTTTATATTCCCCAAGATACTACTGCGCTGGCATTAGGTTCAGAAGCCGTGGCCCGTGCATTGCAGGCCGCAGGTTTAGAACCGATTCGAAATGGTTCCCGTGGACTGTTTTGGTTAGAGCCTTTATTAGAAGTAGAAACGGATCAGGGGCGCATTGCTTTCGGCCCAGTTTCGGCCAAGGATATTCCCAGTATTATTGACGCGTTGGAATCAGAGCCAGCAAGTCATGCCCTCTATCAGGGTGAAGTGGCAGATATTCCCTATTTAAAATCCCAGCAGCGACTCACCTATGCCCGCGCCGGTTTGGGCGATCCGGTTTGCTTGGATAACTATAAGACATTAAACGGCTTTGAAGGCCTTAACAACGCCCTACAGATGACCGGACAGCAGATTGTCGATCAGGTTAAAGACTCCGGTCTGCGTGGTCGCGGGGGTGCAGCATTTCCTGCCGGTATTAAATGGCAGACTGTGCATGATGCAGGAAAAGATGACTGCCAGAAATATATTGTTTGCAACGCCGATGAAGGTGACTCAGGAACCTTTGCCGACCGTCTAGTGATGGAAGCGGATCCCTACCAGCTGATTGAAGGCATGATCATCGCCGGTTTAGCCGTGGGTGC
>CAWLBR010000127.1:0-6748 GCA_963855085.1 Gammaproteobacteria bacterium | reverse complement strand
GTACTTGGGTGCTGCTGGGCGGCATTTTACCGGACGGCACATACCGTACATTCCTCCTTCCCAAGAGCGATTACCGTATTGAAGATACATGGAATTCCATGGGCCTCACGGGTACTGGATCCAACGACATTGTGGTGGAAGATGTTTTTGTGCCTGATTATCGCACCCATAAACAAACCGATGGGTTTGAAGGGACTAACCCCGGAGTGACTCACGATAGCGCGCCTTTGTACCACTTGCCGTGGGCACAATTATTTATTCGAGTGGTTTCCACACCTGCTATAGGCGCTGCAAGGCACGCCCTGTCCCTTTACACGGAATTGGTCAAGGGAAAGGCCAGTGGTGATATCACGAAGCTGGCGCAGGATACCGGCACGCAGGTGCGAATTGCTGAGGCTAAAAACAGCATTGAAGAGATGACCACGATTCTACTGTCGAACTTCGATGCGATGATGGATACCATGCGCCATGGTGGAGTCATTCCTCTGGACGATAGAATTCTCTACAGGTATCAAGCTTCGCTGGTGATAGAAAAGTCGATGGGTGTTGTAGATTCGTTGTTTTCTTCTGCCGGCGGCTCCTCTGTGTTTCACGGCAGCGCCATTCAGCAGTGTTTCTTGGATATTCATACGGCTAGGGCGCACGTGGCAAATAACCCTATTGGTTTTGCGCGCAATATGGGGGCTGTGGCACTGGGCGCGGCTAATCAAGACTTCTTCCTTTGATGCGGAAAAACCAATATCTGCTGGTGCTTTAATATTCCAGTGTGATTTCTCTGTGCTTAACACCGCTGGATCTGGCATCCGGCGGCGTTGTTGTGCATAGGGCGCTTATCTTCAGGCAACTCAATGTTCATTTGTGGCGCAAAGTAATCCAAAATTGCTGCTTAGGCGTATATTTAGGCAATTCAGATGGATCAATAGGCGGGGCCTGATCATGATTGAACGTAACCTAGGTAATATCGAGCGTTTAGTGCGACTTCTCATTGGCGTCGCTTTTGGTCTATGGGCATTCATGCAGCCGCAATTAAACGGGATCGAGTGGTTAGTCATAATGACTTCCCTCTTACTGATTCTTAACGGGATTTTCTCGCGGTGCTATGTCTGGTATCTGTTTGATGTGAACACCAATAAAAAAGCCGGTCCTAGCAGCACGTCTATCTGCTAAAGAGACGCAGTGGGGGCCAATGTTTGTCTCCCCTGTGCTGATAGCCAAAATTTGATAAAGAGAGCAATGTCTATGATGCGCGCAATAGTGCTATCGACGGCCTTATTTTTTGGGGGAGCTGCTGCAGCAGGCTGCCCTGAATACCTAAATCATGATCTTCGTAAGTTACACTCACAAGAGTTGATCAATCTCTGTGAAATGAGTCCTGGCCAGCCACTGCTCATTGTTAACACTGCAAGTCACTGTGGCTATACAAAGCAATTTAAAGGCTTGCAAGAATTGAATGACCAGTACCGTGACCAAGGTCTCAGGGTTGTTGGATTTGCCAGTGATGATTTCCGTCAAGAAGCCAACAATGAGGAAGAGGCAGCGAATGTCTGCTATGTCAATTACGGTGTGACGTTCACGATGTTCGCGCCGACCCATGTGCGCGGAGATGACGCTAATCCGGTGTTTCGCGAGCTTGCTTTTCAAACTGAAGCGCCGAGTTGGAACTTCAACAAGTATGTCGTCGATTCCACGGGCAAAGTTGTCATGCATTTCGACAGCAGCACGTCGCCTGATAGCCCAGCGCTGAAGAAAGCCATTGAGAGCGTTCTCTAGTGTTATGAAAGCCGCTTGCTTTAAGGCGGTCATGTTAAATGACCCGTCTTTCCAACAGAGATAGTGTGACCGTGCCGATGTCTACACCGATCAAAAACCCAAATCCGCAGGGGAAAGGCGTTGTTCCGATCCTAAGGGATTGGTCGATGATGCAGCCCACAGTGTCTGGCCCCAAAGATGCCGGAGAATTCCTTCGAGACTATGCGATTTCTTCGCTGATTCTCACCGCAAGATTTGGTTTTAAGCCAGTCGTGGGGAACACCTACTACCTCTACACCGGAGAGAAAGGGTGGACATTGTCTCTGATATCACCCAATGAGTGGGGTCAAAGTAGCCCTGGAGAATTTTTGGCGAGCTGTCGGTTGCGCATTGATATGACATGGGAAATGAGTATTGATGAGCTCGCCGAAGACTCCGATGCCTTGGCTAGAGCCAGAGAGTTTATACACGGCTTTGTCGATGCCCTTGCAGAACAGGACTCAATCTCTACGCATCTTCCTTTTTACGAAAGTCACTTGCCCTACTATCAGCGGATGCTGGGCACCGCCTTGGCATCCTCCTTAAAAAAATCTCTGCCCGCTTCTGGGGACAGCATGAAAGCGCTCATGGCGGAGCAGTCTTCGCCCCGCACAGATTCGGGTTATCTGCTTTCTGCCGATGCTTCTGGTGCCAGCGTTCTCCAAGGGCGCCCGTCGCAAATCGCATAATTTTTGCAATCGCTGCCGCAGCCGCGGCACGGTAGACGCGGATGCACATTGTCTGATGCCGCCTTAGACGGCTTGCCTGATTCCACACTGGGTTCACTGTTCATTGGTCTATGTCCTCTATTTTTTTGTCTTTCGTGCCGCTCTAAAGCTTGCCAGGCAAGAAGCACTGCCGTCTGGCGCAGGCGCTATATTAAGGGTTGAGACGCCCTTAGTCAGTTGAGGGGATCCAGTTGCCGTGGAAGCCGAACGGCACTCGTCTTGGTAAGTGGATAGTGGCGGCGGGGCCGGAAGCCATATCCTTTGCTTCGAGAATGACGACGTCACTGGATTCACGCTCGGCATCATAGACGAAGGACATTAGCCAGCCGTCATCCTCGGATGTCGAGTCTTGCCTTGGAACAAAAACAGGCTCCATAAAATGCCTTGCTATGCCCTCATTGTAGGTCTCTTTTCGACTCTGCTGCAGGTCATGTTTGATCAGTCCACCTGCGGAAAAGCCAGCATCAAGCGCAACAGTGTATCCGTAGCGATAAGGTTTACCGGTAAGCCTTTCCGCGATACGGGGGAATTCTTGTCCCTGATCATCGAGCCGAGTTTCTTGTACCCGCGTCTTCAGCGGATCAATAACCCACCTATCCAGAGTCACAGTGCCTTCATTCGGTCCACGCATGTCGGTTGCAAACATCTTTGGATGGCGCAATACATCCAAGACGACTCGCCCCATGGCGTCCTCATAGCCGTTCATTGGATGAAAGACATAGCATGGGTCGACCTCGTGCCAAGTGACTTCCTTTGCCGCTCCGTGCCGAGGAAGCAATCCTACCCTGGCGCCGTATTCAGCGCTCCAACGATAAGGCAAACTCGCACCCATCTCTGCAGCCTTCATGTCCAGTATTACTGGCAGGTCCAGAAGGATGAAGTAATTTTTGGTGATCATACAGTCATGCACCATGGGCTGCCCCGGAACAGGGACATTGACCGCGCGAATGACCTCGCCCTCTGCACTGATGACCACATGCTGTATATAATTCCACAGTGGAGAATAGACAGCGGCATGCAATTCGCCAGTGTCCGCATCAAGGTGGGGGTGTGCCGACAGCCCGCCTGGCAGGGTTCCGCCGAGATTGGTGCGTGCTACTGTCTCAAGAGAGGAATTCAGCTGCACCGGGAGATTTCCACCTTCGACCAGCGCCAGTCTTTTTCCAGCATGAAATATAATATTGGTATTGGCGACCCCACCGCCAAGCTGTAATGCATTTTCGGGGCCTTGCACCGGCGGCCAGCCTTTGACTGCAACAATCTCATCATCGCGCACGTAACGGCTTCGGAACCACTCGGCTTTTCCGTCGCGCAACTGAAGGCCGTGTACCATACCGTTACCGAGGAACCAATGATGCGTCGCCGGGTCTGGATTCACAGGGTTGGGGCCTATGCGTAATAACTGGCCAGCCAATTCGGGTGGTATATGGCCGCTAACCTTAAGCGTCTCGGCGGTGACTTCGGTATCCACTGGCGCAAAGTTTTCCACAAGGTAAGGATTCTCTGTCATGTCAACGCTCGGATAGTTGTGCTTATCGCTGTGTGTAAAGTCATATAGTGAGGGTACTACGTACGCCGGTAAAGCGCCGATCACAAAAATCTGGGAAAGTCCTCCAAATCATCCGATACGGGCGCAAGAGCGTACAAACTGTAGGATTTAGTGAACTGCCCCCGGAGATGCCAGAAAAATGGCCACTAGCAAGCGTATTGTCACCATAACCGGCGCCACCGGTTTTGTAGGCAGACATTTTGTTGAACGTCTTGTCAGCGAAAAAAAGTACCGCATTAGATGTCTCGTTCGCCACACCAGTGATGTCTCTCCATTGCGGGCCTTGGATCCCGACATCAGCTTTCACTACGGCGACATTACCCGAAAATCAAGCTTATCTGCAGCCTTTAAGGGGGCCTGGGGAGTGGTGAATATCGCGGGCTATCGCGAATTTTGGAGCCGCAACAAAAGGCACTTTTATGCTCTCAATGAGCGCGGTGCAACGAATGTGTTTGAGTCCTGTCTTGAAGCAGGTGTAGAAAAAGTGGTTCAGGTGAGTACTCCGCTGGCCTATGGTGTGCCGGATACCCTACCCTTTAATGAACAGACGCTTCCCGGTCGGCATCCCAGCAATTATGCGAGAAGTAAATATCTGGGCGACCAGGCGGGATGGGCAATGTATGAAAACAAGGGCTTGCCGCTCACTATCGTACATCTTGCGGCAGTCATAGGTGCGGGGGATGACAAAGAGACCATGGAAGTGAAGAGAGCGGTGGATGGGAAGCTACCCGCATTGATTGGTGCAGATACCACGTACACCTATGTCTATGTCAAAGACGCGGCTGATGCAATTGCACGAGCGTTGATCAAAAAAGATTCTGTTGGGCGTAGTTATCTTATCGGGAATCAGCGCGCTACCACGCGAGACTATTTCAAAATCATTGGCAGAATCGCTGATGTGCCGGTGCCAAACTGGAATATACCTGAGTCCTTTTTGTGGCCACTGGCCATGGGCATGGATATTGTTGCTCGTAAGACCGGCAGACGCCCTATGATGCCGTTGGATGTATTGAAAACAACGGCGGCGGGCTCCCTGCTATTTGATCCTTCTCGAGGGATCAAGGAGTTGGGCATGTCGTATACGGCATTGGAGACAGCGCTGGCCGAATCCGTCGCAGAGATTCGAGAAACGGGTTGAAGATTTAATCGCTCCAGTAGCGCCCGCTGCTGTTGCAGGTGTTTTATAAGCGCATTCATTAGACTATAAGGAGATAAATTCATGTCATACAAGGTCGTTACATGGGGTACAGGAAATGTTGGGAGCTATGCTGTGCGGGCAGTACTGGGCCACCCCGAGCTAGAGTTAGTTGCGCATATTGTCAGTTCCCCTGAAAAATCGGGCCGCGATGTTGGTGAGTTAATTGGCCTTGAGCAGCTGGCTGGCGTTCTGGCTACAGATAACGTCGATGAAGCCTTAGCGACTCGACCTGACTGCGTTATCTATACCGCCCACTCAGAGACGCGCATGATGGAGGCGGCGGAGGATCAGGCAAAATGTCTTCGTCAGGGTATCAATGTGGTGTCGAGCTCATTGTTTATGTTGCAGTATCCTCACAATCCAGGGATTACATTCCTGGCAGATCCTTTAAAGGCGGCCTGCGAAGAAGGCAAGTCTACCTGCTTTAATAATGGTATTGACCCAGGCTTCGCCAACGACACTATGCCGCTCGTTTTTACGGGATTGTCAGAGTACTGGAGCAGTATTCGCATGCGTGAAATTGTCAATTATGCGACGTATGAGCAGGAGCACACGATTCGCGAGGTGATGGGTTTTGGCTATCCGATAGATCATGACTGCATGTTGTTCAGAGAGGGTATGCTTTCTTTGGGATGGGGTGGCTCGGTTCACTCGGTAGCGGCCGGTTTGGGTGTCACCCTGGATAAAGTCTACGAAGTACATGAGCGTCTCCCTCTAACAGAAGACATTCACAATGGCATGGGGACGTTTAAGGCTGGCACTACTGGCGCTATGCGTTTTGAGGTCAGAGGCGTTATGGATGGCAGGGAAGTCGTGGTGCTGGAGCACGTGACGCGACTCACCGATGATATTGCGCCCGATTGGCCCCAAGGCAAGGGTTATCGGGTCATTATCGAGGGTGAGCCACGCATGGAAATTTCCATGGATATGGAGGATCGTAATGGTGATCACGCTGTGGCAGGTGTTATTCAAACGGCGACCGCTATCGTGAATGCGGTGCCGGCGGTAGTAGAACATACGCCTGGTTTGGTTGCCGCAATGGAGCTTCCCAAAATAACCGGGAAAGGACTCTACAGGCCGCACGATACGGACGCGAGCTAGCTTGTGACAGGCACAATTCCTCGCATATGTCACCTCGTCTGCCTTTTCGCTTTGGTTCTGTTGCAAGTGACGCAGCAGGCCTATGCAAAAGAGGTGAGCGTTCGGGTCGTTGGTGCAGCGTTTGATCTGGACAGCACAGCACCCCTGTATACGGAAACGCATTGTGTCAGTGACAATGCGCTGACGCATAACGTGCTCTACAGAGATATGGAACAAGAGCTGATCGCACATAAGGTGCTGGACTATTCATCTGGACCGTTGACGCCATCTTTTGTGCAGCACAATTTTTACTCGCAAGAGGTGATAGCTGTCGAGCTGAGACAGGATCAGATTATAATGACCGTGAAAGCCGCGGGTAACCCGGAGCCGCAAGAATTTCTGTTC
>CAWLBR010000126.1:0-6763 GCA_963855085.1 Gammaproteobacteria bacterium | reverse complement strand
GCTGCCAAACTGCTGGGGTACGCTGCATATCAACATCAGCTGCCAAGGTCTCAATCCAGGGCTCGAGCACCTCTTCAAAGTTAAAGCAGTGACCGCAGGTATAGGCAAATACTTCATTGACTTCAATTTTCGCCGGATTCGCTGTTCTTACAGCCTGGGGCAATATTTCGTAGTCAACACCAGCTTTAAAGGCGCTATCTTCAGCTGCGCAGCCCAATGAAACGGGCAGTAGAAGCAGTAAAAAGACATAACTGGAAATACGTCGCAACATAAGAAACTCCTAAAAAGCTATATAGAAAAATAGTTAAGTAAATAAATAGTTAAATGGTTATGTGCCCAAGCTAAAACAGACTGCGATCACTCAAGCAGCGCAGTCCTATTTAAAAATCAGTTAAGCCCAGAGATATAGTTGGCTACCGCTTTAATTTCTTTATTGCTCAATCGCTCAGCAACGCCCTGCATAATCTTGGCGTTAGCACCGCTGGCGCGCTCGCCGCTTTGGTACTTAAGTAGCTGGCTAGCAATATAGTCAGCATGCTGACCACCAAGGCCAGGATAACCCGCTGGGCCATTGCCATTTCCTGCTGGCGAATGACAACCGGCGCAAGAAGGCACACCCGTTTTGATGTTACCGGCACGGTATAAGTCTTCGCCGAGCTCTAGAGCTTCAACAGGATCGCTATAGCCGATCATGGTAATTTCCTGTGCGCCGGCAATGCTGCGCTGCTGGCTGTCGTAATAAGCAGCCATATCTTGCAGGTCCTGATCCGAGTTGGCGTCGAGCAAACCGGTCATCTCGACAATTGCGCGCTCACCCGATTGGATGGTCTGCAATTGACGGTATAAATATTTTTCGCCCAAACCAGCCAACTTAGGGAAGGCAGAAACCATGCTGTTGCCGTCGCCTGCGTGGCAGCCAGCGCACATTGCTACCTTGTTTTTTCCTGCTGCAGCATCGCCAGATGCCAAAACCTGAGTAGCTGCGAATGTAGCTACCAGACAAATAATCGTTAAAAAGCTTTTTTTCATGGTTAATCAACTCGTGCAATCGGCTAGAATAGGTTGCGTTCGCGCAACTACTTTTATCTGTACCCTAGCCATGTCGGCTAAAGCCGGCGCATTATATACCAATATGCGCTAACTCTTACAGCCAGATAGTGACCCTTTATTCATGGATTCAAATCATATCGATTATCAGCGCATTACATTTTTAACCAGCGCCCCCTCAATCAAGCAATGCCCTGAAGACAGTGGCTGTGAAGTGGCCTTTGCCGGACGTTCAAACGCCGGTAAATCCAGTGCAATCAACACGCTTACACGTATCCGCGGCCTGGCACGAACCAGTAAAACCCCGGGACGAACACAGCTGATTAACTTCTTTGATCTGGGCAATGACAAGCGCTTGGTGGATCTTCCCGGGTATGGCTACGCCAAAGTGCCCATCGAGATGAAGCGGGAGTGGGATAGAGACCTGGCCGAATACCTCCAGGTGCGTCAAAGTCTGGCTGGGTTAGTGTTGCTGATGGATATTCGCCACCCGCTGCAGGAGTTCGACCTACAGATGCTCAACTGGGCTGCCCAAGCGGGCTTGCCTGTGCATATTTTGTTGACCAAGTCAGATAAGTTAAAGCGCGGCCCAGGGCAGAGTGCTCTGTTAATGGTCGAGCGGCATCTGCGCAATATGGATCCCGGTTGCACCCTATTGAGCGTGCAAACCTTTTCTTCGCTAAAGAAGCTGGGACTGCCAGAACTTGAGTCAGTGCTGGCTCACTGGATGAACTCAGACTTCGTTGATCCCGCCACAGTCTAGATAACCTTTTTTATCGAGCTCCCGAACCGAGCTTCTCGTAAAAAAGAGTAAAAGCCGCAGACAAAAAAAACCCGGTTCAAAGTTGAACCGGGGTCTGCGTTGCTTTGCTTGGGAGTTTCAGCGTTGCAGTTGCTTAGGTTGGGGGAGAGTAAGCAATCATGTCTTGCCCTAAATAAGACAGGCTGAAACGAAATAGTTCACAAATAATTCAAATAAAGTGAAAATATTTTTAAACTTGCGGGCAAGCGTGAATTTCACTCGCCCTTTTGAGCCCCTAGTCCGTTTGAAATGACTAGTGCGCCTCATCCCAATTGTCTCCCACACCTATATCAACCACCAGCGGCACCAATAACTCAGTAGCGCTTTCCATCAGATCCTTTAGCCCCTGCTTAACCTCATCCATCTCCGCCTCGGGAACCTCGAGAACCAATTCATCGTGCACCTGCATAATAATCTTGCTGGTTAGATCACTATTTTCCAACCAGTTGTGCACATTGATCATCGCCAGCTTAATAATATCCGCGGCAGTGCCCTGCATGGGCGCATTGATCGCGGTGCGCTCGGCGGCCTGACGGCGCATACCATTGCTTGCGTTTATTTCTGGCAGATAGAGTCGACGACCGAAAACGGTTTCGACAAAGCCATTTTCTGCGGCAGTGTGGCGAATATTGTTCATATAGTTTTGCACACCGGGATAGCGGGTGAAGTAGAGCTCTATATATTCCGCCGCCTGTTTGCGGTTGATATTCAGCTGACGAGCCAGACCAAAGGCTGACATACCGTAAATAAGGCCAAAGTTGATCGCCTTGGCGCTGCGGCGCTGATCGATAGTCACTTCGTCTGTGTCGACACCAAAGACTTCCGCGGCGGTGGCACGGTGAATATCCTGACCGGCACTAAAGGCTGCCAATAGACTGGGGTCTTCGGAAAGGTGCGCCATAATGCGCAGCTCGATCTGAGAGTAATCCGCCGCAACTAACTTGCAGCCCGAGGCAGCAATAAAGGCCTGGCGCACGCGGCGGCCCTCGGCGCTGCGGATGGGGATATTTTGTAGATTGGGATCCGACGAGGAAAGTCGGCCGGTGGCAGTTCCCGACTGATGATAGGAGGTGTGAATTCGCCCGGTGAGCGAGTTGATCATGGTGGGCAGCTTATCGGTGTAGGTGGACTTTAGTTTCGCCAGACCGCGATGCTCTAAAAGCACCTTGGGCAGCGGATAATCCAATGCCAGCTCTTGCAGTACTTCCTCTTTGGTGGAAGGCGCTCCCTTGGCTGTTTTCTTCAGTACTGGAATCTGCAGTTTTTCAAAGAGTATTTCGCCAAGCTGTTTGGGCGAGGCGAGATTAAATTGCTGCCCGGCCAATTCCCAGGCTTCAGTTTCCAGCTCGCCGAGTCGCGCGGACAGCTCTTGGCTCTGCTGAAATAACAGCGTGTCATCGACCAGCGCGCCGGTGCGCTCAATACGCGATAAGACAGGTACTAATGGTAATTCGATTTCTTCGAAGACTTTTTTCAGTGTTGGCTCAGCGGCCACTCGCGGCCACAGGGTTTGGTGCAGACGCAGGGTAATATCGGCATCTTCGGCAGCATAGGGCCCGGCCTGTTCAAGGGCGACCTGATTAAAGGTCAGCTGAGCGGCACCTTTGCCGGCGACATCGACAAATTTAATGGTCTCTTCACCCAGATAGTTGAGGGCAAGACTGTCCATATCATGACGGCTAGCCACGGAGTCAAGAACATAGGACTCGAGCATGGTGTCGAAGGCGATACCACGGAGTGTGATGCCATGTTGGGCCAGCACACTCATATCGTATTTTAGATTTTGACCCACTTTTGTCAGTGCGGGATCTTCCAGATAGGGCCTCAGGCTCTCGAGCACAAATTCAGGCTTAAGCTGCTCTGGGGCGCCCATATAGTCGTGGGCAAAGGGAATATAGCAGGCCTCTCCCGGGGCTGTGGACAGCGAAATCCCCACCAGCTGGGCGCGCATATAATCGAGACTGGTGGTCTCTGTGTCTACGGCGACTAACTCGGCAGAGTTGATTTTTTCAATCCAAGTTGCCAGATCTTGCTCGGTTAGAACCACTTGATAGTCTTTTACTACAACCGGGGCATCCACGGGCGCTGCCACTAAATCATCTAGCTCAACTGGCGACTTTGCCGCGGCCGCCGGCTTGGCGTGCGAATTGCTCTGGGCTTCGTCGATCCAGGTCTTAAATTCCATATCCTTAAACAGACTTAGCAAAGCGGCTTTGTCCGGTTCGCCATTCTTTAGCTCAGACAGATGCATGGGCATTTCCACATCGGTTTTAATTGTCGCCAGCTTGTAAGAGAGGTATGCCAGTTCTTTATTATCGACTAGTTTGGGCGACATGGTCTTGGCGCCACGAAAGGCCAGTCCAGCCACATCATCGAGGTTGGCGTAAATATCGTCCAAGCTACCTAAGCCCTGAAGTAATCCCAAAGCAGTTTTCTCACCCACACCGGGGACGCCGGGAATGTTGTCTGACTTATCACCCAGCAGCGCCAGATAATCAATAATTAGCTCTGGGGGAATGCCAAACTTCTCGATCACCCCTTCCCTGTCCATGGCGCTGTTGTTCATGGTGTTGATCAAGGTGATATGTTCATTTACCAGCTGGGCTATATCTTTGTCGCCTGTGGAAATCACCACGGCTTGTTTCGCGGCAGTGGCCTGCACCGCCAGGGTGCCAATGACATCGTCGGCCTCTACCCCGTCAATAATCAACATGGGCATACCCATAGCTTCAATAATCTGATGGATCGGCGCTATCTGCTCACGCAGATCATCCGGCATCGGCGGTCGATTGGCTTTGTACTCAGTGTAAATATCGTCGCGGAAGGTTTTGCCCTTAGCATCGAAGACCACAACATGGGTGCTGTCTGGATAGTCTTTCTGTAGACGCCGCATCATGTTAATAACACCTTTAACAGCGCCTGTCGGCTTGCCTTTGCTGTTGGTCAGCGGTGGCAGTGCATGGTAGGCGCGATAGAGGTAGGAGGAGCCATCGACGAGAATCAGCGGGGTAGTAGTGTCCATATTTTCCACGAGTGTTGTTAATGAGATAGCATTAATGGATAAAAGAGTATTAAAGGATAAAAGAGCCTTAATAGATTAGAACGCATTAATAACGAAGCTGCAGGATACAGGATTTTCCTGAGCCTGTTGATAATTCATAGGCGCAGGGAGACGCTTAATCAGCCGTTAAAGCACCTCTTAAACTGCACCGTCAGAGTCTGCATAAAGCTAGCATAGGCATCCCCGACCAGAGCTTGATCTAGACCCTGAATATCGATCAGAGCCACTGGTAAAGACAATTCATCGGCGATTACTTGTGCATCGCGATCTGCATATTGCGGCTCGATAAAAACACAGCTGGCGGCCGAGACTATGGCTTGTTGGCGCAGGCGATACTGACTTCTGACACCCTGACTGGCGCCATTGGCATCGCGAATAGAAAGCCCAGATTGCAGATTGAACAGACTAGTGTAGTGACCTAAAGCATCGTGGTGAGCGAGAAATTGCTTGTCGCTAAAAGGCGCAAGCTCAGCGGCTAGATCGGCAATTTGTTCGGCGCTGATAATCGCTTTTACAGGCAGTTGAAGGCGCTGCTGGATCTCGGCAGCGATTAGATTAGCATTTTTGGGGTTTAACCAGACATGGGGATCTGCTTTTAATGCGCTGTAGGTACCTAATCCGCTGTGGGCACCTAATCCGCTGTGGGCACCTAACCCGCTGTGGGCACTTTCACCATGATTATGACCGTGATCACTATGGTCACCGGCCTTTTCCTGAGTTCCAGCATCTGCTGGTGCAATCAGTGACAGCTGCATCACCGTAATTCGCTTATCCGCGGGCAATAGAGCCATAGGTTTCGCCACTCGAGATTCAAACATCTCGCCAATCCAAACGATTAAATCAGCCTGATCAATCTTCTTTAGCGCCGAGACCGGCAGAGAGACTTCATGGGCGGACTGCACCGCTGATTGCAGATACTCAACTCGAGCCTGATCACCAACGGCGGACTGAGCAATAATCGCCAGAGGTTTAATAGTGGTAATGATCACGGGCTTGGGGATTTCGGGGGAAGCCAACACCATCTGCGCCATTAAAGCGCTCAAAAAGGTAACAATCTTCAATAAATTGTTATAATGTATCACTTTAGTTAAATTTATCGTTTTCATCATTAGCGGTAATGCCCCAAAGCATCAGAAACTGTATAAAAATAGATTATAGTTATATTATAACATTTCATTTAATTTTGATAAACACTGATCAACCAGGCACAGAGCCCCATGCTGACCAATTCTCGATTAGTTCACCAGCCCCATGACCACGGCCGCTGCATCAATGCCGCTCTGAGTCGTGCCGAGGAACTCTGCGCCGCCAACAAGGCGCGACTGACACCGACGCGAAAGTCAGTACTACAGCTGCTCTGGCAGGCCCATCAACCTCTCGGGGCTTATCAGCTGCAAGATCAACTGGCCAAAATATCAGGAAAATCCATTGCACCGCCGACTATTTACCGAGCCATTGAGTTTCTGCTCGGGCTCGGACTGATTCACCGCATCGCTTCACTCAATTCCTATATCGGCTGCCCTTTTCCCGGCAGTGACCACAGCAATTTATTTATGATCTGCAATGAATGCGGCAGTGCCGCCGAAGTGGCCCACAACGGGCTTAATGAACTGCTGCAAAAAGCCAGCGATAAGGCCAATTTTACCCTACAGTCGCAGGCCTTGGAACTGTTTGGGCTATGCCCTAACTGCAGCCTGTCCGCAGATCAAACCGGGCCCGCAAGCCCAGAGAACCCACGATGAAGAAACCGCTTATTCGACTCGAGCAGATCAGCAAGTCATTTGGCTCGCGCCCAGTCCTGGAGAATATCTCTATGCAGCTGATGCGCGGAGAGATTACCACATTGATTGGCC
>CAWLBR010000125.1:0-7028 GCA_963855085.1 Gammaproteobacteria bacterium | reverse complement strand
GAGGCTCTAGACTGCCTAAATAGAGCGCTGGAAATTAATCCTTTGCTGGCGGATGCCCATAACAGTCTAGCGGTTATGTATAAAGAGATGGGAGATATGGAGCGCGCTGAACGGTCTGTTCGAAAGGCCTTATCTATCAAAGAAAATTATTCAGAAGCGCACAATTTATTGGGCATTATTCTGAAGGCAAAAGGCGACTCCAACGGAGCGGCAGAAAGCTACACACGGACGATTGAAATAGTTCCCGATTTTGCTATTGGCCACCGGCATCTTTCTTCAGTTAAAAAATATAGCTCTTTTGATAACCAATGTGAACAAATGCAGCGACTCTTGGATAATCCTTCGGTGCCTAAAAGCGATAAAATTGATCTCAATTTTGCCCTAGGCAAAGCCTACGAGGATATCAAAGACTACGACAGAGCATTCGGACATTTTTCTGAAGGCAACAGGCTCAGAAAAGTCGAACTAAGCTATGATCTTCAGTCCGATAAAAAGCTCTTTTCAGGTGTTTTGCAGACCTTTATGGGCAATGTGCCCAGCCTGTTGTCCGGAGAGGACTTCGACAGAGAGAGTAGCCAGACTCCAATTTTCATTCTCGGAATGCCAAGATCCGGTTCAACACTGGTGGAACAGATTCTGTCCAGCCACTCGAGAGTTTTTGGGGCCGGTGAATTAAATACGCTAAATCAGTGCATTGAGACTTTGAATTGGCAGGGAATAACGCTTTCCAAAGAGCAGCTCCAACAGGTTAGATCTTATTACCTTGGTAATACCGCGGGAATTTCAACGCTGCCCTATTTTACGGATAAAATGCCACTTAATTTCCGCTGGACAGGACTTATTTTATCGGCGATTCCTGAGGCAAAAATAATTTATACAGTACGCGATGCTAGGGCCACATGCTGGTCAATTTTCAAAACCTATTTCTCGTCTGACGGTAATGCCTTTGCCCATGATCTAGCTGACTTGGAGCATTATCATAAGATGCAAAGGGATCTAATGGGATTTTTTAAGGCCAAGTATCCTGGACGGATATTTGAGCTTAACTATGAAAAATTGACTGAGAATCAGGAAGAGGAAACGCGTAAAATGCTTGATTATGTGGGCCTAGACTGGGAACAGGACTGCATGGATTTTCATAAAAACAAACGCGCGGTACTTACCGCATCAAATAATCAGGTAACCCAAAAGCTTTATAAAAATAGCTCTGAAGCTTGGCGAAATTACGAAAATAATCTGGCAGGTTTCTTTTTATAAACCCGGGCCCAGATTTTTTTAATCGGAGTCGTAAGCTTTAGAGAGGACTTCCAACTGCCCGGTCAGGTAGTCCTTGACGTTGTTGAGTTTGTTGGTGAGAAGCTCCATGGTAGTAAACTGCGACAGATAGCGGTCGTACAATGCAGTCATTCGGGCCTCAAGAACGGTCAGCTCGTCTTGATAGTCGACAACTGTCGCTTCAGCATTGGTTTCTCGGGTCGCTAGCACGCCGTCGGTGTCAACAATCCCGTCAATAATGGTGGCTATATCCTGGGCCAAACCCTTCCCGTCAGTGCTATAGAGATTCTGATTATTGGTATTGGCCGTCAGCATGGTAATCACATCGTCATAACTGTCTTCAATCACTTCGTCGAAGGTAGTTTCGTCAAAGGTCAGGCCACCGCTGCTATCGAGGCTTATGCCAATATCTCTAAATGCCGATATGCTTCCGGATCCAGTTGAGGAGTCATTGAGTATCGCCGTTCTGATCTGGTCGGTGATATAGCGTGCAGTGGTTAAGTCTCGCTGCAGTGCGCCGCTAAGCTCCACATCCTCGTCTATGGTTGTTGCTGTGAGCCCATCCATCAGGCTGCGATAATCGTTGTAGAGCGTGACAACGTCTTCAAGCTTGGTTTTCAATGTTGAGGTGTCACTGTAGATCGCCACTGTCACCGCGGATGTGGTGGTTTCATAGAGTGCCAATGTCGCACCACTGACCACATCAGAGAATTCATTGCTATCTCGAGTGAGAGTGAGTCCATCAAAATCAATTTGCGCATCCTGTGCCGCTTGCAACGTATTGCCAGTATCCCCAAAGCCGAGATCAGGATCTGAAGTGACGGTAAAGTCACTTTCGCTGCCTGTCTCGCCGGTCAGGATAATTCGATAGTTAGTGCCATTAATTCCCGTATCAACCAGACTGGCTGTAACACCCATACCCTCTTCATTAATTGCATCAACAACGCCCTGAGGAGTCATGGTATCGACAGTAATGGAAGTAGTGGCTGTGGACGTACTGCCAACCGTAACCGAAAGATCAAATGAACTAGCACTCAAGACAGCACTGGTGGAGCTGTATTCATCCGAAATCATGATCTTTTCTTGCGCTAACTGAGTCACTGTAATGTCGTAGCTGCCTTCGACTTCGGTACCATCAAATGCGGTGAACTGGATTGCGGAGTCAGTGCTGCTGGCATAACTATCTGCGACCTCTTTAGCGTCATTGAGACCTTCAAAGGATGTCTGTAAGAGGCCCAGCTGATAGGAGATCAGCCCATAAGCGGAAACCTGCGCTTCTGCAGCATCAATGGCACTCTGAATCGCAGCTTCCTTTGGAACCTGCTCCGCATTGGTCAAATTTCGCGCTAGGGAAACAATATCAACACCAGAGCCTGCGCCCAGTGATGTCATTATCTGTGTCGAAACAGCTGTTGAGGTGTCGACCATTTTAGTCTCTTATGTCCAATTCAGGAATCCGCCGAAGTCGCGAAAATATCTGTGTACCATTACGTTATCGTAAGTAGTCGAATAAACTTAATTGAGAAATTTTAATAAAGCTGCTCTGCCCTGCTTCCAGAGACATGATCTCGGCTGTGAGCTGAGTAATCGCCGAGGTATAATCCAAGTCCTCCGCCGCTGAGAGCAATGCCTGATAGCGGGCTTTAGTGTCGACCAGAGCGTCTGCTTGAGAGTCAGCGATGTTCATCCGACTACCTACGTCAGCCAGTGCCATGGCCATACCCTGCGTCAAATCGCTAAGTTCACTCAGGCTTTCCCCAATCTTGTCTGTATCATTATTTTCTAGGGCAGCGGTAAAATCATCAATAATGGCAAAGAAGCCAACCCGTTCAGAGACGCCATCACTAGTTTCGCGAATAACGCTGGAAAATACATCATTACCGGGCTTATTGAGCGCCAGCTGTCGCTGATCTGAAACATCCAGAACCATACGACTATTGTCACCCTGATAAGCCATGTCACCGTCCGCATTCTCTGCGAAAGGTATGGTTGAGGTCATAGCGCCGGCAAAAACATAATTTCCAGAAGCATCAGTGCTATTAGCCAGAGACACTAACTGATCTCGCAGCGCACTAACCTCGGCGGCAATAATCTCTCTATCCGCTGGCGAAAAAGTGTCACTCTTAGCTTGCACCGCTAACTCACGCATACGTTGCATAATATTTTCTGACGCATTGAGAGCGCTTTCTTCAGTGGCCAAGCGGCTTTTCAGTGCAGTGATATTATTTTGATAACCCTCTAAACGCTGGTTAGCACTGGTTAGCCGCTGTATGACACCCGCTTTTTCTGGGTCATCACTTGGCCGCGTAATTTGCTTTCCAGTAGCCAACTTCGTCTGCATATCAGCGACCTTAGCCTGCTGACTAGACATCTGTGTCATGGCGCGTTCAAAAATCTGGCTAGTGGAGACTTTCATCAGTCAATTCCTTAACGAATACTTAATATTGAATCAAACAGTTTCGAGGCGACCTGAATAATCTGCGCCGAGGCTTGATAGGCTTGCTGAAAGCGAATCAGCTCGGCAGCTTCTTGATCCAGACTGACTCCAGAAACCTGGTCTTTCGAGGCAACCGCCTGATCATAGACAACCTGTAGGGCCTCTTTTGACATCATCGCCAAAGCAGCCTTACTGCCCACTGTGTTAACTAGGCTAATGTAGGCTTCACCCAGGGTGCTGCCATCAGCCATTAATTCTTTGTCTTGTAAGGCGACAAGATTGAGCATATTGCCATTGTCGCCAATGCCCTCTTCATTGCTGTCGACAACAAACACATCACCAGCCACAGGATCACCGTCTAGTACTAAGGTAAACCCTTTGTAGACTATGTCCTGACCCTCTGCGTAGCTACGTGTAGCAACCAAGCTTCCGGTTGCTATATCGGTGATGGTGTATTCGCTGGCCGATGAAAACTCAACAGTGAATGGCGCAGTCGCACTGGCAGTGACTTCATCACCGTCGCTGGTGGAAAAACCTGCCGCGACGCTGCCGCTGCCGCTACCTGTAACAAAGACAGCTAGGTCTTGTGTCACCGCGCCCTCAACATAGATACCGGTGCGCAAGCCCAGCACGGCTAAATCTTTGGGTAGCCCGTCATCACCAAAGGTAAAACGAATCTCTTCGTCTGCAGCAAGCCGCAGTTGCCCAATATAAGTCTGATTGGACTGACCCAGCGCATTGCTGCTGGATGTGCTGTCTGGGTTAGACAGAGTGATATTTTCCCCGTCATAACCGCGGGCATTCGTTATCTCTAATTTGCCATCATAGGTGACACTAGCCACCACATTGGTGCTGTCGGTTTGTTCATTGATTGCATTGGCAAGCTCAGGCACCGAGGTCAGCAAGGTGCCATCACCGATCAGGACACCATTGATATTAACCTGCTGAGTGAAATCAACACTGTCTTCTTCAATGGTAATCAGGTTGATTGCGGCGGCGGTAACACCCGTTGAATCAGTTGCGGCATTGAGCCAGGTAGCCATCAGCGCGGCCGAACTCTCGGCCCCGGCATCCAGTTCCAGAGCGGCCATTGAATAATCGTTTAACACCAGCGCATTGGCGCTGATCAGGTCGACAGTCACAGAGGATTCGTTGCTTTGCTGCAATACATCACCAGATGTGGCCGTGGCACTAAGGGTAGTAGTAGTCGACTCAGTGCTAATGCCGTTGTCGTCAACCAGAAACTCCTGACGCTCGACTTCGCGAGCCAGAAATCCGTAGGTTAAGTCGAGTCCCAGGTAGGCCTCTGATCCCGCCGCATTGAGATAGGAGTCGCTGTAACTACTGTCGTCACGAAAGCCTGAATCACTGGACATCAAAACGGCCTGGGTGCCGCTACTAATGCTCTGGCCGAGTACATGAACCCCTTCACTGGTCATGACCTGAAATTGCAGGTCGCTGCCGGGTTCGACTTCCAACATCAGCGCTGCATTGTCGACACCTTTTGGAATCACAAATGCGGGTGTTAAATAGCTTCCGTTTACAGTTTCACCGGCTGCAGTACTGGGATTATTGCCGAGAGTTAGAATACTGTCGCCATATTCGAAGCCACCAAATGCGGGTGTTGTCGAATACTCAAGACTCACCTTGGCTTCACCAATATTGGATGTGTTGGACACTGCGCGCATGGTGTCTGCGGCCGCCACAGCCAGTGGGTCGGTGACTAAGAGACGCATGCCGCCGGCTGGGCGCTCCTTGGCATCAATGCTGTAGGTTTCACCGTCTGCGGGCTGGTCGCCAATTGCGATAGACAGACCTGCGTAGCTAAAGCTGGCGAACCCGGGTTCGGCGACGGTTACAGCGCCGCTGCTCTGATTTTCAATAATCCAACTATTTTGCTCGCTACTCCAGGTGATCTCGAAAGGGGCATTATCAAATTCTGTGCCATCAATCATCTCTATGGTAATAGCTGCATTGGCGTTACCAGCAGGAGCGGAGACAGTAAATTCTAAGTCGATGGTAAATAGGTCGCCGCCCGCTTGGCCACGACCATCAAGACCGGCACTGTGAATTTGGTTAATTTCTGCAACCAATGTCTGTGCCAAAAAGTCGAAGCTGTCCATTGCTGGAGCCAGGGTCTGAGTCCGAAAATTCATCAGCCCGCCGAGTTCGCCATTGCTGACTGCACTGGCAACGCGACTATCACCATAGGGTTCGATAATCAGATCGACACGACCAGGATCGTTGTCATCAAAGCTTGCGCCCAGATCATAGTGCAGTTTGCCATCGGTAATAATGCTGCCGGCACTGCTGGCGAGACGGACTGTAACCTGCCCTGAAGTGGCCTCGGTGACATGGATCTTGGTGACCGCTGACATCTCGCGCAACAGTTGATCGCGCTGGTCGAGCATCATCGGCGGCTGAGTGCTGAGGGTAAGTTTTTTGTTTAGCTCTTTGTTCACAAAAGCCAACTTCTCAGACAGGCTGTTTAACTGGTTTACCTGCGTCTCGATACTCTCTCGCGTCTCCAGCTCGACAGCGCTTAATTGATCTGATAATTCACGAAACCTTGAAGCCATACCTTCTGCATCACGAAGAAAACTGCTGCGTAGATTAACTGACGCAGGGTCTGCGCTGACAGCACTGGCAGCCGCAAAAAACTTATCCATGGCGCTGCTCAGGCCAGAGGCTTCGGATCCCATAATGTCGACCACACGATTGGCGTAATCGATCAACGGCTGCTGGTTGGATAGCTTGCTGCCACTGTCGCGCAGACTCGACTCAGCAAATTCGTCATAGGCGCGCGTAATATTGTCGAGGCGTGCGCCAGAACCGACAAATACTGTTCCCTGCTGGCTCGGGGCATTCTCTGCGGTCTCAGAAATCTGACGTGAATAGCCTTCGGTGTTGAGGTTGGCAATGTTGTTACCGACTGTTGAAAGGGCCTGACGATACAACTGAGTTGCACCTGCTCCGATCGATAGAATATCTGCCATAGTCCCCTCCTTAAATCTGCTTAGTGCTTAATTCTGTTAGTAACTGCTGCAACTTAACGTCGCCCAGTCAGTGGCATAGATGTTTGCACATCGCCACGTTCAATTGCGATCGGCTTTGCCGCCGGCCCATTGCGCAACGGCAGAGCATTCGATGGCATCTGCCCATAGGCTTCTATAGCTTTGCTCGGTAACACACCAGATGAAGCGCTAGGAGAGGTACCTTGCACTTGATCACTGAGCCACTTACCCATGCCAAAGGTGCCCTTTTGCGCCATGACCTGCGACAGCTCTTCGTGGTACATCTGCTCAAAAGTGTCTTG
>CAWLBR010000124.1:0-7133 GCA_963855085.1 Gammaproteobacteria bacterium | reverse complement strand
CAGGATGACAGGATAAGGTGGCAAGCGCTAAGAGATCCTTCGGCTCCGCTCAGGATGACAGGATAAGGCGCAAGTGCTAAGAGATCCTTCGGCTTCGCTCAGGATGACAGGATAAGGCGGCAAGCGCTAAGAGATCCTTCGGCTTCGCTCAGGATGACAGGATAAGGTGGCAAGCGCTAAGAGATCCTTCGGCTCCGCTCAGGATGACAGGATAAGGCGCAAGTGCTAAGAGATCCTTCGGCTTCGCTGAGGATAACCCGTTAGAGATATCTGGCGGGATGACGCCTTAGGTACCGTACATCAGCCAGACATCAAGCAATGGTTCTATAACTCAACAGGCCGCTCTGGCGTACCCTGCATAAACGGTCCATCTACACAGATACGTCGACCATCAGGTGAAGCACAGGCACCACAGATACCCACACCACACTTAGTCAGATAATCAATCGCACTAAAGATCTGATCGTCGCGACAGAACTCGCGCTGTACTTTCGCTGCAGCATGCACCATGGGTGAAGGGCCACAGTTATAAAACACCAACTTATCCAATTCCTGCTGATCCATCTCTTCAAGACGACTGCGCAACAGCTCAGTGACAACACCTTTAAAGCCTTCGGTGCCATCATCTGTGGCCACGTGAACCTTGGCGATTTTTTTACATTCGTCGAGATAGTAGAGGCGCTCGGCGGTGCGAGCACCGGTAAATACTTCAGCGTTGCCAAAGTCACGAGCTAGCTGATAAACAGCCGCCAGACCGGTTCCGCCGGCCACTGCCATAATCTTGGCATCTTCAGCTGGCGATACGGGAATGCCGTGAGGACCGCGCACATAGACTTCAGTGCCCACCTCTAGGTCCATCAGCGCATGAGTAAAGATACCTACGTCGATAACGGCGAGTTGAAAGGGGTCATCGGCTAGGGCTGAGAAGGGCTTCTCGCCCACGCCTGGCACCCAGAGGAAAACAAACTCACCGGCTTGAATATTCACTTTGCGATCAAAGGTTAAAACACAGATATCGTTGCAGACACGCTTATTTTCAACCAGTACCACTGGCGAGTAATCCATATCTATGTCGTAGCGAATATGGGCTTCAGCTTTATCCGAGTCGAAAGCCATGTCCGATTCTAGCTGATTAAAGTAGCTTCCAATTTCGTCCGTGGTCATGCCTGTGAGTGCAGATCCGATGCCGACAATGGATGCACCGGCGTTGATAAATTCTCTGGTGTCGGCAGCACTGCTGGCGCCGCCGCAACCCACTATGGGTAAGTCGGTCACTTCACGAATCTCGCGCACACATTTTAGAGCTATGGGCAGTACGCCTTTACCTGACATGCCACCGGCGCCGTTGCTTAGCACTGGGTGTCCGTGAGAAGCGGTGTAGCCTGGCCCGACAGTGTTAATCGCACAGATGCCATCGGCACCACCGGCGGCTGCGGCTAGGGCTATCTCGCCAATATTAGGTGTGTTGGGTGTTAATTTGGGGATCACTGGGATATCCACCACGGCTTTCACTGCGGCGGTGATGGCGCGAACCATCTCCGGATCCTGACCCATGGCCATGCCATAACCTTTGGCGTGGGGGCAGGAGAGATTGAGCTCTAAACCATCGGCAACCGGTGCCATGATCTTGGCCACTTCGACAAACTCTTCGAGACTGCCGCCGAAAATTGAGACCAGCAAAAAGCGGTCTTCGGGAATGCGTAGTTTTGCCATGGCTTCAGCGGCGACTTCAGCGCCAGGGTTAGTTAGGCCGACAGCGTTGACAAAATTACCCGGGGAATACTGGCTGTAAACCGGTTCGCGGTTTCCCGCACGAGGCACAGGACCGACACTCTTGGTCGTGATCACGCCAATTTGCGGCATATGATCAAACATGTATTGGATTATGGGCACCGCGGTGGTGACGATTCCGGATGGCACTGTAAAAGGGCCTGAGAGGGTCTTACCGAGAAATTCTGTTTTCAAGTGGGCTCGCTCGAAACTGGTTATATGGGAGTGTATACGCAGTCCGAGATTATACCGATTTTAAAGAATTAATCTGCCTCTCTAACACCTATGCTGCGAAAAAAGGCTAGGTGGCTGTGGTCGCTGCTGGGGATATAGCTGAGGTCGTTGTAATGGGGGTTGGCGGAGAGTTTAACGATGACGGTATTGTTCCTTGGGTTGATATAAATATACTGGCCATAGACACCCATTGCCATGTATTCGCCGTCCTCTGAGAGAGGCAGCCACCATTGGTAACCATAGCCAAAGTCATCTTGCTCAGGCTGGATGTGTGGGGCGTCCGCAGCGGTCGATACAGCTACCCACTCAGCTGGGACAATTTGCTTTCCATCAAGCGCGCCGTCATGCAGGTAGAGTGATCCAAGCTTGGCAAAATCCCGCAGTGTTAGGTTAAGCCCACCTAGGGCCATCTCTTTACCATCTCCATCGATGAGCCAGTAGCCGTCGTATTCCATACCCAGAGGCTCGTAGAGTTTTTCCTGCATATACTGAGTCACTGTCTTTCTGGTCGCACGACTCAGCACCATGCTCAGAACATGAGTGTCGATACTGACATAATGGTTTAGCGTTCCGGGCTCGCCGCCGCGGGTGAGGCTAGCGGCAAATTCATCCTGAGGGCTACCCAGAGCAAAGCCGCGGCCCCAGCGATTGATATCGCTGTTAAAGTCGCCATAGTCTTCGTTAAAGGCGATGCCCGAAGACATCTGCAGCACATCTTTTATACGCACCCCTTCATAGCCGGAACCTTTAAGCTCTGGGGCATAGAAATCCACTGGCTGTTCAATACTAGCGATACTGCCTTCATCCACTGCAATACCGATCATGGCGGAGATAAAGGACTTGGCCATAGACCAAGAAATGGTGCGGGTGGATTCACTATTACCTAGAGAATAGGTTTCATAAACTATTTTGTCGTGCTGTATTACCAGTAGCCCGGTGGTCCATGAATCGGCTAAAAACTGCTCTGTATTGAGTGCTTGCCGGTCAAACATAAACGCCTCTGGCAGTTCAATCGAGGTAGCATTGGCGTAGGGCCTAGGCTCGGTAGAGGCCGTCATAACACTGATTGCCCCGAGCTGATCTGCCGCGCGGAAGTTTTCGACAATGCGATCCTCGTCGAAAAGGTGCACTGCGCGATAGAGATTCTGTGCTGCTGGTAGGGCCCAAAAACCACCGACTATTAATAGAGTGGCGCCCGCTAAAACTGTATTACGTGAGATGGCCATAGGACCCTCGAGAGTCTGTGAAGCTGCTTATGCAGTCTTATTGTTTTTCCCATCCTACGTGAGTTGTGAGTCTGAGGGCAATCGAAGTCTGCACAGTATGAAAACTGGCGATAAACAACGGGCATCAGGAAAGAACAAAAAAAAGAACAAAAAAAAGAGCGACCCTAAGGCCGCTCTTCTCGATCACACATAAAGCAGTATTAGAACTGGTTCATGGTGTTGTCTTCACCTGATGCTTTCAGTGCAGCATCACCGGCAAAGTATTCTTTATGGTCGTCGCCCATATCGGAACCGGCCATGTTTTGGTGCTTCACACAGGCGATACCCTGACGGATCTCTTTGCGCTGAACACCAGCAACGTAGCCCAACATACCTTGCTCGCCGAAGTAGTCTTTGGCCAGGTTGTCGGTAGACAGTGCCGCAGTGTGATACGTAGGCAGAGTAATAAGGTGGTGGAAGATACCGGCTTCACGGGCAGAATCGGCCTGGAAGGTACGGATCTTATCATCCGCAAGCGCGGCCAGGTCAGTCTCGTCGTAGCTGACATTCATCAGGTCGGCACGATCGTAAGCTGAAACGTCTGCACCGGATTCACTCATGCTATCAAAGATCTGCTGACGGAAGTTAAGAGTCCAGTTAAACGATGGGCTGTTGTTGTAAACTAGCTTGGCGTTAGGCACTTCTTTGCGAATCTCAGCCATCATGGCGCCAATCTGGCCAACGTGAGGCTTCTCGGTTTCGATCCAAATCATATCAGCGCCGTTCTGCAGGCTAGTGATACTGTCGAGTATACAACGTGCTTCACCAGTGCCAGCCTTGAACTGGTAAAGGTTGCTTGGCAGACGCTTAGGACGCACGAGCTTGCCGTTGCGATTAAGGACCACATCGCCATTCTTCATATCCGCAGGCGTGATTTCTTCAACGTCTAGGAATGAGTTGTACTGATCGCCGAGATCGCCTGGCTCACGAGTTACAGCGATCTGCTTAGTCAGGCCAGCACCCAATGAATCAGTGCGGGCAACAATTACGCCGTCGTCTACACCCAGCTCAAGGAACGCGTAACGAACAGCATTGATCTTAGCCAGAAAGTCTTCATGAGGAACTGTAACCTTGCCATCCTGGTGACCACATTGCTTCTCATCAGAGACCTGATTTTCAATCTGGATACAGCAAGCACCGGCTTCAATCATCTGCTTGGCCATCAAATAAGTGGCTTCAGCATTACCAAAACCTGCATCGATGTCGGCAACGATGGGCACTACGTGGGTCTCATGGTTATCGATTTGATCCTGAATAGCTTTCTTGGCATCGCCTTGAGCAGCGTCCAGCTGACGGAACAGTCCGCCTAATTCGCGAGCATCAGCCTGACGCAAGAAGGTATAGAGCTCAGCAATCAATGAGGCAACCGACGTTTTCTCATGCATTGACTGATCGGGCAGGGGACCGAACTCTGAACGCAGAGCCGCAACCATCCAACCTGACAGATAAAGGTATTTACGCTTGGTAGTACCGAAGTGCTTTTTAATCGCAATCAGCTTTTGCTGACCGATAAAACCGTGCCAGCAACCCAGTGACTGGGTGTACTGAGATGAGTCAGCATCGTAGGCGGACATATCTTCACGCATAATCGCTGCTGTGTACTTGGCAATTTCGATGCCTGTTTGAAAACGGTTTTGAGCGCGCATACGCGCTGCAGAGTCAGCGCTGATCGCGCCCCAGTTCCCGCCGTGTTGCTCTTTTAGTTTGGCAACTGCTGCAAGATCATTAGAAAAATTGGACATATTTAAAACCCTTTATTGAATTCGTGTCGTTTGACAGTGCAGTGAGTTTAGGTATGATGCCGGTATTAATCTAATTGATAGTTTCTATTGCGAGCATTTTTATTATGAATATAGCAAGAGTCGATTTAAATCTACTGGTCTATCTGGATGTGCTACTGCGAGAGTGTAATGTTACCCGCGCCGCTGAAGAGCTGGGCATCAGTCAACCTGCCATGTCCAACAGCCTGCGACGTTTACGAGATCTGTTTGATGACCCATTATTGGTCCGCACCAGCGATGGTATGACGCCCACGGATCGGGCATTGGAACTGCAGCCTTTGGTGCGCAATGTTCTGGCCGCTGCTGAGATCGCCGTACTACCTAAAACAATATTTGATGCCGCGGCCTCTGATCGCATCTTCCGCATCATGGCCAGTGACTACACCGAAGTGACCTTGTTACCTTCGCTGCTGACCCGTCTGCGTAAGGAAGCTCCGGGGGTTCGACTGGATATCATGACCCCCAGTGACGTGAGCTTTCACGATGTTGAGCGGGGCAAGGTGGATCTGGTGATCAACCGCTTTGATACGTTGCCCCAGTCCTTTCACCAGGTTCATCTCTGGGATGACAGTTTTTCCTGTGTTATGAGTGCCGCTAATCCGGTAATCAAAAATTGGAGCCTCGACAGCTATCTGTCGCACAAACATGTCTGGGTCAGTAAAACCGGAATGGGTGTAGGTGTGGGCATGACCCCCGACGATGTTCAGCGCCTCGGCTGGGTCGATGAAGCCTTGGGCAAGCTTGACGCCAAGCGAGAAATAACTGTGTTTACCCGCCATTATCAAGCGGCGCTGCTACTCGGTGAGCAGGAAGATTTGATTGTGACAATCCCGACTATCGCGGCACGAACCATGGCCAACAATCCCAAAGTGGTGATCCTTGACCCACCCTTTGAGATTCCAAGAATGCGCCTGAAAATGGTCTGGAGCCCATTATTACAAAGGGATCCTGGGCATAAGTGGCTGCGCCAGATGATCAAAGATGTGTCCTCAGAGATCGCCAAGTAGGCATTGGCGTCGCGAGCTCCACTGAGTCCAAGATCATAATCCTGCTGAATAGCAAAGATTAAAACCATAGATTTGGTTTATCCCATAGTTGGGCATAGACTCTTTGAAAAATTGTCGTCATAAGGGAAAGCACCATGGTCGAACGTATCCAGCATTCGGGATTGCAGATTGCAAAACCTATCTTTCAATTGGTCAACGACCAAATCTGCCCCGGAACCGGCATAGAGCCAGATCAGTTCTGGCCAGCATTTGCCAGAATAATCAACCATTTCGCGCCGATAAACCGCGATCTCCTTGAAAAGCGTGAGACTCTGCAGGCGCAGATTGACAGCTGGCATCACCAGCATCGTGACGACTTTAACTTCGCTGACTACAAAGCCTTTTTGCAAAGCATTGATTACTTAGTGCCTGAGGGCGACAACTTTAGCGTCACACCACGCAATGTTGATCCCGAGATCGCCAAGCAGGCTGGGCCACAACTGGTTGTGCCGATTATGAATGCACGCTTTGCCCTGAACGCGGTGAATGCTCGCTGGGGCAGCCTTTATGACGCGTTGTATGGCAACGATGTTATCTCTGAAGAGGGCGGTGCCGAGAAAGCCGGCGCCTATAATCCGCTACGCGGTCAAAAGGTTATTGATTATGGACGCGACCTGCTTGACACCTCAGTGCCTTTAGATAATGGCTCCCACCATGCCGCCACAGGCTATCAGGTGGTTAATCAGCGCTTGGTAGTCACTCTGAATAATGGTTCCCAGGCACACTTGGCTAACCCTGAGCAGTTTGTTGGCTATTTGGGTACAGCAGACAGCCCTGCGTCAATTTTGTTAAAAAACAATAGGTTGCACTTGGAAATTCAAGTTGATTCTGCCCATCAGGTGGGTGCGACAGACAAAGCTGGGGTCAAGGATATAGTGCTTGAGGCGGCCCTCACCACGATTATGGACTCTGAAGATTCGGTTGCTGCAGTGGATGCTGAAGATAAGGCTCTGGCTTATAGCAATTGGCTAGGCCTCAATAAAGGTACTCTTAAAGAAACCATCACTCGTGGTGATAAGAGCTTCGTTCGCTCGATG
>CAWLBR010000123.1:0-7204 GCA_963855085.1 Gammaproteobacteria bacterium | reverse complement strand
CCCGAACCGTCTCCAGCAACATGCCTAGCGTACTGCGCATATTCCGTGGATCGATCATGCCGTCATCCATCATATGACCGGAGGTGTAAAAGGCATCGGACTGGGAATCGAAGATATGGGCCATCATCTGTTCTTGCTGGGCCAGCTGCTCTTCATCCGGCTCAACGCCCATGGCTGCAGCCTTGCCTCGCGCCACAATAGACATGGTCTTGGCCGCCTGCTCGCCGCCCATGACACCCATGCGGGCATTGGGGAAGGTATAGAGAAAATCCGGATCATAGCCACGGCCACACATGCCGTAGTTGCCGGCACCAAAACTGGCACCGGTCATAAAGGTGATGCGCGGTATATCCACATTGCGCACTGCCTGAATCATCTTCGAGCCGTGCTTGATCATGCCCGCCTGTTCCGATTGGGTGCCGACTATATAGCCGGTGGTATTTTGGAAAAACAGCGCCGGGATGTTGGCCTGATCCAGCAGCTGTAAAAACTGCGTGACCTTATTGGCGCCCTGGGGATCTATGGGGCCGTTGTTGCCAATAATGCCCACCGCCTGACCGTAAATCTCCGCTTGAATACAGACCGTGGAGACACCAAAGCGCGGTTTAAAATCGAGAAAGTCCGAGCCGTCGACCACTCGGGCCACCAACTCACGCATATCGTAGGGGGTTCGGTAATCCGTGGGGATCACACCGGCCAGCTCATCCGGATCATAAATAGGTTCGGCAAAACTCCGCTGCGGTGGCAGCTTGCAGTTGTCATTCCACTGCAAGCGGTCGATCAGCTCGCGGCAGATTTGAATGCCCTGACCATCGTTCTCGGCCAAATATTCAGCTAGACCAGAAATAGTTGCATGCATCTCAGCACCACCAAGCTCTTCTTCGCTGGCGATCTCACCGGTGGCAGCTTTTAATAATGGCGGTCCCGCCAAGAACGCGCGGCCCTTGCCTTTGATAGCAATCACATAGTCACTGAGACCGGGCATATAGGCACCGCCAGCCGTGGACGAACCATGCAGGATAGAGATCACCGGAATACCCGCTTTACTCAGCTGGGCCAGAGCGCCAAACAATGCGCCACCAGCACTAAAGCCTTCCACTGTGTAGTTCATCAGATCGCCACCAGCGCTCTCAACCAGATGCACAAAGGGTAGCTTTTGTTCCAGCGATATCTGCTCGGCGCGACGCAGACGGTAGCCACCAGCGGTAGTCATAGAACCCGCCATAATGCCGCTATCATCCACCACGACCACACAGCGCACCCCTGATATAAAGCCTATTCCGGCGATCACGGTGGAACCGGGAATCGACTTGGCAGGATTTTTTGTGTCCACCAGATAGCCGGCGAGATTGCCGATCTCAAGAAATGGCATGCCCGGGTCCAACAATCGCGCCAGACGCTCCCGAGGTGTCAGCTGACCCCGTTTATCAAAGCGCGGCTTGCGCTGCTCAGAAATGATGCGGCCGCGGCCATTGAGCTCATTAAGCTTGTCTACCAACTCCAGCATCTCGGCGCGCTGGCGCAAAAAGGTCTCGGAACTGGTATTTATCTTTGAGGCAAATACTGCCATTGGGCTGTCTCCCTATTATTATTGTTACAGCGACTGATCAACTAAAGAGTCAGTCAGCTGCGCCACTATCTTGGCGCTCACTGGAATCTGTGCATCCAGCAGCAGCTGGCTATAGCCTTTGCCCTGTGAGTCATTGCGCAGACTGGCCATACCACCGCCACCGAGCACGTCGTGAATTAAAAAGTTAATACCCTCGCAGCCGGGCATCAGATAGCGCTCAACTGGAGCCGCGACTGAAGATTGAATAAAGTGGCCAAAGCGCTGGGCTACTGCCTGCTCAGTTAGAGCCGCGTAAATATACGGTAGGTATTCGGGCTTGCGAGCGATGATGCCGATATTGGCTTTGTTGCCCTTGTCGCCACTACGGGCGTAAGCCAGAGCCACCAAAGGCACGTCCACTAGATTCTCTGAGTTGGGTGCCGCAGGCGCAGCTGGGCGGACAATGGATTGAAGATCCAATGCTGTGCCCTGAGTATCGGGACAGTCGATTAGCTGACCATTGATTTCCACCTGGGGAGTAAGAGTTCCTTTCGGCAGCTCAAAGGAAAACAGTCGGACTATAGGAGAAGGCTTGGGTCGCCCTCCGGCAAAACCACAGAGCCCAGGCGGTGTCGCCAGACCCAGACCCGTCATCTCTTTCAACAGAATGCCAATACCCGCGGCATCTGGATGTTTGGCGGCTACTTTAAGCGCGACTTCACGATAGCGGCCAGTCTGAGCCGCAGCGCCGTACTGAGATTCAGCGCCGATCACCTCGACACTGGTCTCACTAAAATCTGGCAGGCCATAGAGTTTGAGTGTGCGTCGCGATGCAACAAAGATTGCCGCCGCCAGCTTTTCAGCCTTCTTACTGGCGTCAATTCCATAGAGACTCAGCAGATGACCACCGCGCCATTGGTCGCCATAGGTACTGCAGACTTTATAGCTACTGGGTGCCGGCAAACCAGTTGCCCCAGTCACCGCCACCAGGTCGACCCCAACCTGCTCAAGCTTTACCTGAGAAAAGTCACAGACCACATCCGGCAAGATATAAGCTTGAGGATCACCAATCTCATAGACCATCTGCTCGGCGATCGTCCCCACTGAGACTAGCCCGCCAGTGTCTGCGGGTTTTGAACAGACAAAACTGCCGTCCGCAGTGATTTCCGCAATCGGGTAACCAATAGTCTCAAGACTCTCAACTAGCTCCCAATCGGTAAAATTACCGCCTGTAGCCTGAGGCCCACATTCGAGAATATGCCCGGCCAGAGAACCCATGGCCAGCTGGTCGAGATCATCGCGACCCCAACCAAAGTGATTGATACAGGCACCCAGAGTCACCGCACTGTCGACACAGCGCCCGGTGATAACAATATCCGCGCCCTGCTCCAGAGCCAGAGCCACGGGAAAAGCGCCAAGGTAAGCGTTAATGCTGGCGATCTTATCCATCGGCGGAAAGGGCTCAGCGCTAAACATCTCACTGTGCTGCTGTTGCGCGAGCGAATCGCGTTGATCAAGCAGATCGTCGCCAATAATACAGGCCACCTGCAGATCCAGTCCCTGCTCGGCAATCACCGCGCGCAACGCATTGGCACAGGCTTGAGGGTTAACCCCGCCGGCATTGGAGACAATTTTGACCCCCTGACGGGCGATCTCTTTAAGATTGGGTTTCATTGCCGCGCTGACAAAATCCAGGGCATAGCCGGTTTCAGGCTTTTTTACCCGGGCCCGGGCCATGATCGACATGGTAATTTCGGCGAGATAGTCATAGACAATAAAGTCGACTGCCCCACTGTTGAGCAGCTGTGAAGTGGAGTGACTTGCGTCCCCCCAAAAGCCACTGGCACCGGCTATTCGTAGTGTTTTCTTCGACATCTAACAACTCCCAGAGCGACTTGTGCGCAGTGCTATTTAGACTGAAATTAAGAGCAGAACTAAAGTCAAAATAGTACTATCGCAGCGCCGCCTTCTCTTTGGATAAGACGCCATCTATATAAGGGTCGATGACATTTCGCTGTGATCAGCTCTTAGGCTACAGCAGCGCCTTTTATTGCAGTTGTAGCCGCTGTCGCAGCAGCCCTTCGATTTCGCTCTAGATAGATCGAGGCCATAATAAAGCTCGGCGCAGCAAAGAAGCCGAACCCGTCACCCACTAACAGCGCTTTAGTCAAAGGCTCAAACACCTGTGCAGCGGTCAGCAGATCACTGATAAAGCCAGTCATAAATGCTCCTATACCCATGCCCACCAGATTGCAGGCCACCAATAACAGCGCCGTCATCAAACCGCGCAAACGCACTGGCGTGAGATCTTGCACCGTGGAAAAAGCCGGGCCATAGAAAGAACTGACACTAAATAAAGCGAAGGCCAGAGCAATAAAGAACATCGGTGAATCCGGCGAGGCAAAGCGAAAGGCTAGGGTCAAAGGCGCAACCAACAACATCAGAATCGCGAGAAACCGAATCCGCCCACCCTTCCAGCGCGATTGATACCAGTCACTGAGAAAACCGCCCAAAAAGGTTCCCGCGGTGCCAAAAACAATATAGATCAGCCCGTACAGTGATTGAATCTCTCCCAATTCGAAACCGCGCTCACGCTCCATCCACACCATAACGAAGTTACCGGCACCCAGTGGAATATGCAGAAAGATCGCCCCAAGCATGGTCCAGGCCAATGCAGGGTTCGCTTTAACCACGGCGAAGACCTCAGGCAGTGTTTCACGCCAGCCACTAGCCTCTTTGGCCTTAGGTACGTTTTGATCCACAGCAGGTTCCATAGCCCCGCGCAAGGGATCTTTGACCATATAAAGCACGCCCGCCAGCACAATACCTATGCCCCCGAGCAGATAGAAACAGTTGCGCCAGCCAATCATAGGCCCCAGTACACCGGCGACAATAAAGGCACCGCCGGCTCCCAAGGGAACACCCAAATAATAGAGCCCCGCCGCCGTGCCACGCTGGCGCTGGGGGAATAGATCAGAAATCATCGACATCGATGAAGGGGTCATGGTGGACTCGCCAACGCCGATAAATAATCGCGCCAGACCAATCTGCATGAAGGATTTTGTCGCACCGGAAACAGCCGTCAGCACACTCCATAGCAACAGTCCCGCGGCTATTAGTCGAGGCCGATGCAAACGGTCCGCCAAGGCCCCCATAAACAGACCCATAATGGCGTAGAAAAAAACAAAGATAAAACCGGTCAGGGCGCCAAACTGGGAGTCCGTCAAATTCAGATCGGCAATAATTTGCGGCCCAAAGCTGGCGATTAGAGTGCGGTCGACCATATTGAGAATATTGAGCAATGTCAGAAACAACAGAAGACCCATTGCTCTTGGTGATGCTTTTGTCTGACCCGCTGGGTTTACTTGATCCATAGAAACTCTTCTAATTTTTATTATTGTTTTTATTATTACTAGCTGGACTGGAGTCTAATGTAGTAGCAGCACAAATGTCATTACCCATTTTCCGCCATACAATCCTGCCCTACAACCTAGATTACCATTGCGATCCAATCCTATTTTGAAGCCGACAATTATATTATGACACTCATTATGTCTTGATTTATGCCTCAGACATTTTTACAGTAGCGGTTCAACTTTGTGAAACAAGCTAACATATCAGCTCTAAATAATTTTAATCTTGGGGAGAAACATATGTCTTTGGACGCAGTAACAGCAGGCTTAAAAGAAAAAATTGGCGAAGATTGTGGCCTAGGCGCGATCCTTAAATTTGATTTCGGCGATGACGGTCATATTGTTCTCGACGCAACTCAGGTTCCTAACGTAATCAGCAACGATGACATTGAAGCCCAGTGCACCATGGCCCTGAGCCTGGAAAACTTTATGCTTATGGCCGACGGCAAACTCGACGGCACCATGGCATTTATGTCTGGCAAACTAAAGATTCAAGGCGACATGGGCATTGCCATGAAGCTCGGACCACTGCTTGCATAAAAGCTCAGTGATGAGTTTTATGTGAATATAAAAATGCCCCGCTCACTTATGTGAACCGGGGTATTTTTTTTGTCTGCAACTCTTCATTTACAGCAAAGCCTTCTATAAACACACTTCTATACAAGTCCTTTCACACAAGCTTAGAGCCCATACTGACGCGCCGCCAGATCACGCATAATTTCCTCAGAGCCACCGCCGATGGCATTCACTCTAACCTCGCGATAAATACGTTCAACACGACTGCCACGCATATAGCCCATACCGCCAAGAATTTGCATCGCCTCCCGGGCACAGAACTCCATGGTCTGACTCGACTGCACTTTTAACAGCGCAATATCCCCAGCATGTTCACGACCGGCCTCTACCTCAGCAGAGATCTGATTGAGATAGCACTGAGTTGAATTAATCCGCTGCTTCATCTCCGCGATTTTATGGCGAATCACCTGATGATCCGCCAACCGCTGGCCAAAGGTTTTACGCTCCCGGGCCCAGCTCACCGCATCCTCCAAACAGACCCGTGAAAAAGCCTCCATCGCCGCAGACATAGCCAGCCGCTCAGAATTGAAGTTAGTCATAATCACACTAAACCCGCGATTCTCCTGACCGACCAAATTGCCCACCGGCACACGCACATTATCAAAATAAATCGTCGCCGTATCCGAACACCACCAGCCCTGTTTTTTATCCAGAGCCGTCCGCGACACGCCCTCTAAATCCGCCGGAATCAGCAAGGCAGAAACGCCCCCAGCCCCCTCACCACCGGTGCGCACAGCAGTGGTAAACCAATTAGCATTCATACCACCAGTGATATAAGTTTTCGAACCATTGACCACATAGTGATCGCCATCGAGCCTAGCAGTAGTGGTTAAATGCGCCACGTCAGAACCGGCACCGGGCTCAGTAATCGCCAGAGAAATGCGCTTAGTGCCAGCCAAAATCGGCGGTGCAACTTCTTGCTTGAGCGAGTCACTGGCAAAATTAAGCACCGGCGGCAAACCAATTCCATGAACCATAAGGGTCGCACTCAAACCGCCAACAGCGATCCGCGCCATCTCCTCATTGAGGATGTTTTTGTGCCAGATATCGATGCCCTCAGAGACACCACCAAACTCCTCAGGATAGCCCAAACCCAAAATCCCCACCGCCGCAGCCTTAGGCCACAGCTCATCAGGAAGCGCGCCATCCTCATCCCACTGATCAGCAAAAGGTATCACCTCACGATCGAAAAAGCGTCGCAACTGGGCACGCCATTCCTCGTGTTCAGCGGTTAGATGGCTGTTGTTTAAACGGGCACTATCGAAATCGAGAGACATAGGGGTTTTTCCACAGATCGAAGATTGGTTTTTTATGCTTCGATACTAGGCAGGCCGTGGTTTTCCAGCTTGGGAATAAGCGCCATTTTTAGCGGAATCAATGCCAAGTGGCAGAATGAGATCCCTCGTCGCTGCGCTCTGTCGGGATGACAATGTCGTTGGAATGACATAAAAGGTTGCTCTGTCATTCTGAACCACCCCAGCCTGTCATCCTGAGCGTAGCCGAAGGATCTCCTCACACTGGCACCTGTGTTTGAAAAACCATTCAATCCTCAGAGCCCGCTGCCAGCTGTAGGAGATCCCTCCGCTGCGGTCGGGATGACAATGTGGGTGAGATGACAATGTGGGTGAGATGACAATGTGGGTGAGATGACGATGTGAGTGGAATG
>CAWLBR010000122.1:0-7208 GCA_963855085.1 Gammaproteobacteria bacterium | reverse complement strand
GCAGTGGGTAATGGCACGCTAATTGAAAACCTTGAAGTCTACAGTGTCTACGATGACGGTATTGAGTTCTTTGGTGGTGCGGTTGATATCACTAACTACGTTGCTATGTATGTGCGTGATGATGCCATCGATATAGATGAAGGCTATCGCGGAACCATTACCAATGCCTTGGTTATTCAGTCAGCGACCGATGGTAACCGCTGTGTTGAATCTGATGGTATCGGCAGCTACTCAAGCAAAGATCAAGCAACTATCGATGACTTTATCGCGCGTGGTTTGAACTCTCAGGCGACGATTAAGAACCTTACCTGCATTATCTCTGCCAACCAGACAGGTACCCACGAAGAAGGTCAGGGCCTGCGTATTCGTGAAGGCCATTTCCCAACGATTCAAAACGCTATTGTGACTGGATCCTACGGCGCTGACGAATTACTCGGTGATACTGGCCACAACTGGTGCTTCCGTCTTGATGACGAAGGACAGCAAGCAGCACAGGATGGAGATCTAGTCGTATCCTCCTCAATTCTTGCCTGTCAGGATCTGACTAATGGCAACAGTCTGCCAAACGGCACTTCGACTGCTGACTGGTTAACCGCATCAGGCAACCTGCTTTACCAAACAGCTGAAGCTGGCGACGATCCAACTGCCACTAGCAACGCTGATCTGGTTATTCTCAATGGCTTCTACTCAGTTCCAGTAGCCGATATGGTTGTGGGTACAGAGACCATTCCGACACCTGTTGGCTCAACTATTCTAGGCGCAGTTTCAGCTGACAACGATTGGACTGCTGGCTGGACTTATGGATTGCATGAAGGCAGCCGCGCTCAACCATTATGGTTCGAGTAAGACCTGAAGAATGATCGAGTTGTATAACAAAGGGTGCCGCGATGCGGTGCCCTTTTCAACTTCAGCTGGCTTCAAGGTCAGATGCTTTTAATGCCAAAAGCTTTTAATACCAAAGGCTTTCAATCCCTAACGCTCTCAATCCTTAACGCTTTCAATCGCACAGGCTATAGGCCCAGATATGACATATAAAATTAAATTACTCAGCGCACAGATCATCGCCGGCAGCCTATTGGGCATGAGCGGGTCTGTATTCGCGCAAATGAAAAGTATTGCAGATGAACTAGTGCTCGAAGAAGTAGTGGTCTTTGCCAAACTGAAAAGCGCCGCCGATGATGTTATCGTCGAACGTCTGGAAAGCGATGTGGTCGCCGACATTATTGATGCCGAAACCATCGGCCGTATTGGCGACTCGACTGTCGCATCGGCCCTGCGACGAGTACCTGGTGTCACCCTGGTAGATGACAAGTTCGTGTTTATTCGTGGACTCGGTGAACGCTACTCCAACTCATTATTAAATGGCGCGGTGATCCCATCACCGGACCTAACCCGAAATGTGATTCCTCTGGATATTTTCCCAACCTCAATTTTGAAATCCATCGCAGTGAAAAAAAGTTACTCCGCAGAAATGCCAGCCGCTTTTAGTGGCGGCTTGATTGATATTCGCACACGCAGTATTCCGGACCAGTTTATGTTCACTGTAGAAGTGGGCACCAAACAAAATATTGATACCCGCGGCGATGTACTTTCCTACAGTGGTGGTAGCGATGACAGCCTCGGAACAGACGATGGCACACGCGGTCTATCGAGCGAGCTTATGTCCGCAGTCAATATGTATGGTGGTTCACTGGGCGCGATTAATATTCTCAACCGTATTAATCTCGGTGATGGCACAAAAACCTTAGCCGATGCTGAAGCGATCAATCGAAACCTAGCGCTGCACCTAAATCGCAATGTCGATATCAGCGAGCAGGCTGACGATATTAACGGCAGCATCGAAACTAATATTGGCAATAATTTTTACCTAGATAACGGTATGGAACTGGGCTTTATGCTCGGCGGAGTCTACGGCAGTGAGTGGGCCAATAAAGATTCAATCGATCGCTCATTTGGTGATCCAGAAGACATTTTTGCCGCCAAAAAAGAGTCGACTTATAGCGTTAATATGACCGGCAATGCAAACTTCGGCTGGCGCTGGTATGACGACCACCGCATCGAGACCACCAGTATATTTTTGCGCAACACTGATGATAAGGCCTCGATTACCGATAGCTATACCTCAAGTTTTCCGCTCAGCGATGGCCAGGGTTTTCGTCAGTACAAAACACGCTTTGAAGAGCGCAATTTAAGCGTCAATCAAATTCGCGGTTTTCATCGCTTTGGCGGTATCACTCGAGACCTGATTGGCTTCGATAATTTCCAATGGCTCGATGAATTGACCTTCGATTGGTTCTATTCTGACGCAACGTCGCGCACAGATATTCCCAATGAAACCAATATTCTATTCAAAACCGTGGTTGATTCGGCTACCGCAGAGGTTAGTACACAAAACCTCCAAGCCTCGGCCTCGGCAGCGGACTTTCGTTTTACCGACCTCAATGATGATGTCGAGAGCTACGGCTATGACTTCAAGTTGCCACTGATGATGTCATTTGGCGATTTAACCCTAACCGGCGGCTATCGCTATTCACAGAAAACCCGCAGCTACGAGCAGTTACAGTTTGGCTTGGGCACAGATGACACCAGCGTTGCCCAGAGCGCAATCGGCACAGTCTCGGAGATTTTCAGCGATGCCAATATTATCGATGCAGACAACGGTTTTAATGTTGCAGTGATCGGTAGTAATGGTGAAAGCTACTTGGCAGCCCTGACTAACACCTCGGCCTACGGCACCATTGACCTGCTCTATGACGAGACCTGGAGATTGATGCTCGGAGCCCGTTGGGAAGATTACAACCAAGTGGGTATTCCCTGGAATCCTTTGAAATTTGAAGGTTGTCAGATCAGCTGTAATGAAACGACGCTGTCAAACTCAGTGTTCAAAGATGACGATTTCTACCCTTCGCTTTCTGTTGTCTATATTAAGCCAGATTTCTGGGCTGAAGATTTTCAGTTGCGCTTTGGCTACAGTGAAACATTGGTGCGTCCAGATCTGCGTGAGATTACCCCCTCAAGTTATCTGGATCCGATCACCGGCGCGCGCGTCAGTGGTAATGCCAATGTGACTCCAGCCACCGTCACCAACTATGATCTGCGCGCTGAATGGTTCTTCTCCGATGGGGACAACTTTACCGCGTCGCTGTTCTACAAAGATATTCAAGATCCGATTGAATTCTTTGAGGCAGCAGCCTTTGAAGAAGCCTTAGCCACGGAAATTGTCAACGCTGAAAGTTCTACCGTTTATGGTTTAGAGCTTGAGGGCTTAAAGGGTTTGGGCTTTATGGGTGGTCGTTTTGAATCCTTCTTTGTCGCCGGTAATATGACCGTGCTCGACTCTGAGCTCACCGCCGGCGAATTTGCCGATGCGCCGACTAACGCGACTCGACCCATGGCTGGAGCTTCTGATTATGCGGTTAACATGCAATTGGGTTATGACTCAGAAGATGGCAAACACAGTGCCATGCTGATTTATAACGTATTTGGTGAGCGGCTTTACTTTGCCGGACGCAACGGCTCACCGGACGCCTATGAGCAGCCATTTAACTCATTGGATGCGACCTATTTTTTCTATCCTACGGAACAGTTTACGGTTAAGTTTAAACTTAAAAATCTGCTCGATGAAAAAATTGAGATCACCCAAAATTCGGTGGTCACCCATGAAGAGCAGCCAGGTACCATGGTGGCGCTTGATGTGAAGTGGAGCTTTTAGAATATTGTATGATTTAAAAGTAAAAATCTTAAAAGTAAAAAAGGCCCCTTAATAGGGGCCTTTTTTACGATGGCTGTCTTGATCTATCTAGTCAATTGGCCGGTACGCTTAGGCCTTGGCGCTAGGGCGCGCATTAACCTGATCGTACCAGCGCTGCAGGTTTACACAGTCTTTTGGAATTCCCTTTTTGATCCAGCGGGCGAAGTCGATAGTGGTAAAGGCAGTGATATCCGCAACCGAGAAATAGTCGCCAATAATAAATTCGCTGTTGGCAAAATGGGCGTCCAAATCACTGAATAAATTATCCACACGCAACAGGCCGCGCTCAGCCAGAGCAGGAATCTGAGCGTAGGGGTTGGGCCCAGCCATAGCGCGACCTTCAAACATCGGATTAGAATTTCTAAAGCCTTCAGTCACTGCCACTATGCCGTTCATATTGAGCTGGTGATTGGATGATTCAACCAACGCCTTCTCTAATGGCGAGCGCCCGAGCAATGGATTCTCTGGATAGATCTCTTCTATATAGCGACAGATAGCATGTACCTGACTGATGCAGGTGCCATCGTCGAGCTGTAAAAGAGGTACTTCGCCAAGGGGGCTCAGCTTTAGAAAAGCCTCAGATTTCTGCTCACTATTTCTGATATCAATTTGAACTGTTTCAATCTCAATGTTTTTTTCAGAGAGAAAAATCCTCACTCTGCGAGGATTGGGTGCTGCGGCATAGTCATAAAGTTTCATGGTTTGAACTCCGAATTATTATTATTTTATCGCCTGAACAGGAAGAGCTAATAACGCCAGACGCTTTTCGATAGCCCCGAGTATTGCCGTCGAATCTAGGCCGATACTTTCAAGCTGTTGCGAGTGGTTGCCATGATCGATAAAACGATCAGGCAGGCCCAGATGCAGAACCGGCATAACAATACCCTGCTCAGCTAGAAACTCACTGACAGCAGAACCGGCACCACCAGCAGTACTATTTTCTTCTAGGGTCACCAACAGCTGATGGGTTCCGGCTAGATCACGGATCAACTGTTCATCAATGGGTTTTACAAAACGCATATCCGCCACCGAAGCATTCAGTGTCTCGGCCACTTCAAGACCAGTGGCCAGCAATGTACCAAAGTTAAGGATTGCCACCCCAGCGCCACGGCGAGCCATCAGACCCTTACCCAGTGGCAGGGCTGTCATCTGCTGTTCAATCACCGCACCTGGGCCAGTGCCACGGGGATAACGCACCGCAGCGGGACCTGAATGCATATAGCCTGTATACAGCAGCTGCCGAGTCTCATTCTCATCGGAGGGCGCCATAATCACCATGTTGGGGATGCAGCGCAGATAGCTAATATCGTAAGCACCGGCATGGGTAGCACCGTCTTCGCCGACCAAACCGGCGCGGTCGAGGGCAAACAACACATCGAGATTTTGTATGGCGACATCGTGAATCAGCTGATCGTAGGCGCGCTGTAAAAAGGTCGAGTAGATCGCCACCACCGGCTTGGAACCTTCACAGGCCATACCGGCTGCCAGAGTTACCGCATGCTGCTCGGCGATAGCCACATCTTCAAAGCGCTCGGGAAAGCGCTCAGCAAATTCGTTCATCCCCGAGCCATCACACATGGCTGGCGTAATGCCCACCAGGCGATTGTCTTGCTCAGCCATATCGCAGAGCCAGTCACCAAAGACCTTTTGATACTTTGGCTTAGGCTTGGGTTTGGTCTCAGTCACAGGCTTGGTTACCGCAGCTTTGAGTGCCTGCTTGGGTTCAATCTTATTCAGCGCGTGATAGCCCACAGGATCATTCTCAGCCGGCTCAAAGCCTTTGCCCTTGTGAGTAATGATATGCAGCAGCACCGCGCCCTTAATTTCTTTCAGCTTGCGCAGGGTCTCAACCAATAGCGGCAGGTCATGACCGTCGATAGGGCCGACATAGTAAAAGCCCAGCTCTTCAAAAATCGTTGCCGGCGACACCATACTCTTCATATATTCTTCAGTGCGACGAACAAAATTTCTCGTATTGGGCATGCCGCTCAAAGCTTTTTTACCGCTCTCGCGAAACTGCGTATAAAATCTGCTCGACCAGAGTTTCGAGAAATAGGTCGACAGGCCACCGACATTGCGCGAGATCGACATCTGATTGTCGTTGAGTACCACCAGCAGATTTTTATCTACATGGGAGGCATGATTTAACGCCTCAAAAGCCATGCCCGCGGTCATTGCGCCATCGCCCATAATGGCCACAGCTCGCCGCTCTTCACCCAGTTGGGATGAGGCCATAGCCATACCCAGTGCGGCACTAATCGATGTGCTCGAGTGACCGACACCAAAGGTATCAAAGTCACTTTCACTGCGTTTTGGAAAGCCCGACAGACCATCTTTCTGACGCATGGTCAGCATCTGCTCGCGACGGCCGGTGAGTATTTTGTGCGGGTAGGTCTGATGACCCACATCCCAGACCAGTCGATCGTCTGGCGTGTTAAAAACATGGTGCAGGGCAATAGTGAGTTCTGTAACCCCAAGCCCAGCGCCAAAGTGGCCTCCGGTCTTGCCCACACAATAGAGAATAAAAGCACGCAGCTCATCCGCCAACGTCTGCAACTGTGCATCATCCAGATGTCGCAGATCTGCAGGCGCACTGACAGTATCTAGCAGTGGGGTCTGCGGTCGCGTGTGGGGGATTTCGTTAAAGGTCTTTGCCATGCTGTTATGTCGTTAACTGTTATGTGATTAATAGTGGTTTAGCAATAGCCGCAGATACTACAGCAAATGCTCAATCGGTTCCGCTTTGAGCTGTTATTTGTTAACCAATAGCTGCTAACTAGTAGGCTGGGCGGTCTAGTGATTACGCTTAACAATAAACCTGGCAATTGCTCGCAGAGAGTCCGCTTTTTCACCAAAGCTTTCCAGTATTCCCATACTCTGATCAAAGAGTTTCGCCGCTTCACTGCGCGCTTGCTCAAGTCCTAAGATCGAAGTATAGGTCGACTTTAGGTTAGTGGCATCAGATCCCTGCTGCTTGCCCAGCTGTTCTGTGGAGCTCTCTACATCGAGAATATCGTCTTGAATCTGGAATGCCAGCCCTATGGCGCGAGCAAACTCTTGCAGCGCGCCGAGCTGTTCTTGGCTCGCTTGACCCGTGGCCAGAGCGCCCATCAACACACTGGCTTCAATCAGTGCCCCGGTCTTGTGAGCATGCATCACCTTCAGCGCTTCAAGCTCAAGCACCGAACCGGTCGCCGCCAGATCAATCGCCTGGCCCGCCACCATACCGCCGCAGCCACCCAGTCGCGAGAGCATTGAAACAAGCTCAATCACGATTGTTGGTGACAGCTCGGAGAGTTCACAGAGTTGTTGAAAGGCCAGAGATTGCAAACCATCCCCAGCGAGAATCGCAGTGGCTTCATCAAATTGGATATGGCAAGTGGGCTTGCCTCGGCGCAGGTCGTCATCGTCCATTGCCGGCAGATCATCATGGATCAGCGAATAGGCATGGATCATT
>CAWLBR010000121.1:0-7264 GCA_963855085.1 Gammaproteobacteria bacterium | reverse complement strand
GCCAAGTATCCAGAGGTCTCACTGCATATGCACCAGGGCACACCGGTGCAGATCTCCGAGAAAGCCGCAGACGGCACTGTAGATTTCGCCATTGCCACAGAAGCCATGGAGCTCTATAACGATCTATTGATGATGCCCTGCTATCGCTGGAATCGCTGTATCCTGGTGCCGAAAAACCACCCACTGGCGCAGTTGGCGAATCTAACCATTGAAGATGTTGCCGAGTACCCCATTGTTACCTACGTGTTTGGCTTTACCGGTCGCTCACGCTTGGACGATGCCTTTAGTCAGAAACATCTGGAGCCCAAGGTTGTGTTTACCGCCACGGATGCCGATGTAATCAAAACCTATGTGCGCCTGGGGTTGGGCATAGGCATAGTCGCTCATATGGCCTATGACCCCGTTTTAGATACGGATTTGGTAGCCATAGAGGCAGGGCACCTGTTTGAATCCAGCGTGACCAGTATAGGATTTCGCAAAGGCACTTATTTGAGAGGCTATATGTATGACTTTATTCATGCCTTTGCACCGCACCTGACCCGTACTGTGGTGGATGAAGCAATGGCACTGCCGAGCAAAGAGGCGCAGTTAGAATACTTCGCCAATATGAAATTGCCAGTCTGCTAAAACAAAAAGAGTTTATAAGCACTTAAGGAAGCGCCCCCGGCGGCAAGAGACAAATGGGGCAGCAGGATTGGCTCTGTTAAATGGCAGCGGCAAGAGCCAAACCACTAAGGTAGGGTTGGCTCTGTTAAAAGGCAGCGGCAAAAGACAAACTGCGTAGCAGGCCTGCCTCTGTTAAAAAGCCGGTCTATAGAAAGTCCAGATCCACGTCATTCATAATCTCAGCGATCTCATCTTCCTCGCTGGTCTCTGCATCGAGCACTTCTTTGACAAACTTAAAGTACACAGTGTAAATCTGTGCTGGCTGACCATCCCGTTCAACAATAAAGAAAGGGGCGCGATCAACAGCATGCGCTGCGGCCAGGATCATGCCATCTGATTGATCATTCGACTCATCGGCAATCACTGTGCGATCGATGCGCTCGAGCTGACCCGCCGCGCGCATCTTCTCTTCTACCTCGCCACATTTTTTGCAGGGAGAACCATCGGCAAAGATCTTTTTGACCATGGTGATTTTCATATTTCTCTCCTATAACCCGCTTTTATTTGCTGATATTCACTGCGTGTAGACCACATTCTTTCATAGTCGCTTCTTCCCACCACCAGCGGCCTTCGCGCTCGTGCTGGCCGGGGCCAGTGGGACGGGTGCAGGGTTCACAGCCAATGCTGACAAAACCTTCGTCATGGAGCTCATTGTAGGGAACATTGTTTTCACGAATATAGTCCCACACCTGTTTTGATGTCCAGTTGGCCAATGGGTTGAACTTGGTCAGTCTGTCATCTGGGCGGGCAAAGGCTTTGTCGTCTTGCATTGCAGGTACTGCAGCGCGAGTGCCGGGGCTCTGATCGCGGCGCTGGCCGGTGATCCAAGCGTCAACAGTTAATAGCTGCTTGCGCAGGGGGGCAATTTTGCGCACCCCACAGCATTCTTTGTGGTCATCCTGATAGAAGCTAAACAGGCCTTTTTCTTTAACCAGTTTTTCCACTTTGGCGGCTTCGGGCATTACCAGGTCGATCTTAATGTCGTAGTGGTTGCGCACGGCTTCAATAAATCTGTACGTTTGGGCATGCAGGCGACCTGTATCTAGAGAGAATACCTGTATGTCTTTGCGGATTTTGTATGCCATGTCGATCAACACTACATCTTCGGCGCCGCTGAACGAGATTGCAATATTATCAAAGTTCTCGAGCGCGTAGCGGAGGATTTCTTGTGGTGACTGGGTGGCCAGTTCACTGTCTATATCAACAATGTTGGTGATCGAGCTCATTTAGCATTATCCGTTAGGTTGCGAAGGGCGGAACTATAGCAAAACCGTTTAATTAGTAAAAATAATAAGCAGCTATAGGCTTATAACTTTTTATCCGCTCTGTTGGCAATTGCACAGGCCTCTGGAACCACGTAAAGTGCAGTCAAAATCGAATCGCTAGGAGTACTATCTGTGGAAATCGCATGTCTTGATCTGGAGGGAGTTTTGGTCCCAGAAATTTGGATCGCCTTCGCCGAAAAAACTGGTATAGAAGCTTTAAAGAAGACTACTCGGGACGAGCCGGACTACGATGTACTAATGCGCTATCGCTTGGATATACTGCGCGAGCACGGCTTAGGTTTAAATGAAATTCAAGAGGTTATTGCGACCTTAGAACCGCTGCCAGGAGCCATTGAATTTGTCGACTGGCTGCGCGAACGTTTTCAGGTGGTTATTCTCTCAGATACCTTTTATGAGTTCGCCAGCCCGCTGATGAAGCAGCTCGGCTATCCTACCCTGCTGTGTCATAAGCTAGAGACAGCTGAAGACGGCACGGTTATCGACTATCACCTGCGTCAAGCCAATCCCAAGCGTCAGGCGGTAGTTGGCTTTAAAAGCATGTATTACAGAACCATCGCCGCCGGTGACTCGTATAATGATACTACGATGCTGGCTGAAGCCGATGCGGGAATCCTGTTCCATGCCCCGGACAATGTGATTGCTGAGTTCCCGCAGTTTCCTGCCGTACAGAGCTTCGCAGATTTGAAGAGTGAATTTATTCGCGCCAGTAACCGCGAGCTGAGCCTTTAGATATTGTCTTTGACGGACTTTAGGTTTCTAATGGTATTCCACAGGGTTGAGAGAAGATTGTCTTTTATATGAATAGCAAATCCTCCAGTGCAGATAGAATTCGCGAAAAGAAAAAGATTTTTCTCAATCGTGAGCAGAAGATTATCGACGCTGCGCTGTCGCTATTTCTATCCGAGGGTATAGATCGGGTTACAGTGTCCAGCATTGCTGCCAAAGCGGGAATTGGCAAGGGCACGGTCTACAAGCACTTTCTTACTAAAAACGAAATTCTTGTGCGCATTATGCTCGACTACGAAGAGAGCATTACTCAGCGTTTGGCCGAAGGTATAGCCGAAGCCGAGGCCGGCGAGTCCGGTGCTGCGGCAAAAGCCTATTTCGAGTCACGTCTAGCGCGGCCAGAGCTCGATCGTCTGGTTCAACACCTCGAAGTTCGCTTGATTGATGCTGCCGATGTTTCTGACCAGCTAGATCAGTTGCACGCCATGCGACGTTCCAATGAAGATTCTCTTAACAGCATGATCACCCGCCTTATTGAGCGCGGCGTGCTCGAAGATGTTCCCCCGCACTATCATTATCTAGCTTGCTGGGCCCTGGCCCAGGGTGCAGTAGAACTCTGTTTCAGTCGTAGTTGGAACTATCGTCTCGATAGTGCCGACTTGATGAAGTTTATCACCGGCGTTGGTGTCACCCTCGGCAATAGCGGCCAGTACCGTGATCCGACAACGACTAAGGCCATCGCTAAAGCTCTTAACTCACCCGAACCTGGCAAGCAGTAGCGCTGCGGGTGACTGATCAGTTAGAAAGCCTATTTGCCGATTTGCTTGCATCTCAAGAGCAAACTTCCGCTTCAATGCCCCCAGTACATCTTTGGAAGCCGCAGCTTAGCGGTGATATGGATATGGTAGTTGATCGTGAGGGACGCTGGATTCACGAGGGTGGCGAAATCAAACGTCCAGCAATGGTGAAACTGTTTGCGTCAATACTGCTGTACGAAGAGGGTGACTACTTTCTCATAACGCCGGTGGAGAAGTGGCGGATTCAGGTGGAAGTTGCCCCTCTATTTGTGATTGCTGCAGAGCGCCAAACCCGAGATGTTTTTCAAGCGATAAAACTGACCACCCGCACTGGCGATGTGGTCATAGTCGACAGCCAGCATCCGCTGTCTATGCAAACCTTTCCCGGTTCAGAAGAGCCGCTGCCATTGGTGTTAATAAGACGCAATCTCAAGGCATTGTTAAGCCGCAATGTATTCTATGAGATCGTTGAGTGGGCGGCAGAGTCAAATGTAGAGTCGGACGATATTCTGAGTATTAGCAGTATGGGCGAGCGCTTTATTCTAGGCAGCGTCTAGATCGCTAAAAAGCACCCTCTGCAAAAAACCATCTATAAAAGAATGCCCGCATCAGTGATACGGGCATTGTTCTTCTAAGACAAACTTTTCAGCTTACATATTCGGGTAGTTCGGCCCGCCAGCACCTTCAGGCACAACCCAGTTAATATTCTGGCTGGGCTCCTTAATGTCACAGGTTTTACAGTGCACGCAGTTCTGGGCATTGATCTGGAAGCGTTGGCTACCATCATCGTTGGCCACCACCTCATAGACACCAGCAGGGCAGTAACGCTGTGCTGGCTCATCATAGAGCTCGAGGTTTTTACTGATTGGCAGATCGGGATCAGCTAACACCAGATGGCAGGGCTGATCTTCCTCGTGGTTGGTATTCGACATAAATACCGATGAAGCCTTATCAAAACTCAGTTTACCATCGTACTTGGGATAGTCGATTTTAGGGCATTCGCTAGCGGGCTTCAGAGTCTCGTGATCGGCAACCTTATCGGACAGCGTCCAAGGCAACATGCCGTTAAAGATATTGATGTCGATAAAGGCATAAGCCGAGCCAATAATATTGCCAAACTTGTGCTGAGCTGGACCAAAGTTGCGCTGCATATGCAGTTCCTTATAGGCCCAAGAGCTCTTATAGGCTGCTGCGTATTCCACAAGGTCCGTATTCGCCTTCTCAGCCGCCAGAGCTTCGGCAACTGTTTCAGCTGCAACCATGCCTGACTTCATCGCTGTGTGACTGCCTTTAATCTTGGCAAAGTTAAGCGTACCCGCATCGTCACCAATCAGTATTCCGCCAGGGAAAGACATTTTTGGCTGGGACTGCAGGCCGCCTTTTAACAGTGCACGGGCACCATAGGTGATGCGCGTGCCGCCCTGTAAGTATTTGGCGATCTCAGGATGGTGCTTGTAACGCTGAAACTCGTCGTAGGGACTGAGATGGGGGTTGGTATAGGAAAGATTAGTAATCAAACCCACGGCAACCTGATTGTCTTCTAAGTGGTATAAAAAGCCGCCACCCAGTGACTTGCTTTCGTCTAGGGGCCAACCGGCTGAGTGAACTACCAAGCCAGGTTTGTGTTGATCAGCTGGAATGGTCCACAGCTCTTTAATGCCGAGCCCGTAGTGCTGAGGATCTTTACCGGCGTCGAGCTGGTATTTGGCAATCAGCTGCTTGCCGAGACTACCGCGACAGCCTTCGGAAAATAGCGTGTACTTGCCGCGCAGCTCCATGCCTTGCATATAGGAGCCTTTCTGCTCGCCATTGTGACCAATACCCATATCACCAGTGGCAATGCCAAGCACTTCGTTATTTTCGCCGTAGAGAATCTCTGCGGCAGCAAAGCCTGGAAAGACTTCAACGCCAAGATTCTCGGCCTGTTCGGCCAACCAGCGGCAGAGTTTGCCCAGGCTGATCACGTAGTTGCCGTCATTGTGCATGGTTTTCGGCGCAAACAGTCCCGGAACCTTGATACGCTTAGTCGCACCGGTGAAGACAAAGATATCGTCTTCAGTCACTGGGGTCAGCAGCGGGGCACCCATTTCTTTCCACTCGGGGAAAAGCTCATTGAGTGGCGTGGGTTCGAAAACAGCGCCAGATAGAATATGAGCGCCCACTTCGGAGCCTTTCTCTACCACACAGACAGAAATATCTGCGTTAACCTGCTTTAGTCGACATGCTGCAGCCAGGCCTGAAGGCCCGGCACCGACGATGACGACGTCGTAATCCATAAATTCGCGTTCCAAACTCATTCTCCCCAGACATTAATGTTGTTTAATCCCACCATTTTACAAGCATCATAATGGCATAGCTATAGTCATTGTAAATAACCGCCATTTGTAACAACGACGTGGCGTCCGCGCTGACTCGCCGGTCGAGTAAGGCCCTCGGTTTACTTGATTTATGAGGCCTACATAGGCACTATACCGGTCTAATTTTCTTGTCACCGTAGCCCCATCGTGCGGCATTTTAAATCACCCATTTTATTCAGCATGTAGAAGGAAAACTATGAAAGTACTGGTAGCTGTAAAGCGTGTCGTTGATTACAACGTCAAGGTAAGACCCAAGTCTGACGGCTCAGATGTTGATCTGGCCAATGTCAAAATGTCGATTAACCCATTCTGTGAGATTGCTGTAGAAGAAGCAGTGCGTCTTGCCGAGAAAGGGTTAGCTACTGAGGTGATTGCCGTTTCAGTTGGTCCCAAGCAGTGCCAAGAGCAGTTGCGCACAGCGCTGGCTCTGGGTGCAGATCGCGCTATTCTGGTTGAAACCGATGAGTCTCTCGAGCCACTGGCCATTGCCAAGTGCTTGAAAGCGGTTTGCGATGCAGAATCTCCAGACCTTATTTTAATGGGCAAGCAAGCCATTGACGGTGATAACAATCAAACCGGTCAAATGCTCGCGGCCTTATTGGATTGTTCACAGGCGACCTTTGCCTCAGAGTTGAGCTTAGACGATGGCAAAGCGACTGTTATTCGCGAAGTCGACGGTGGCCTGCAGACTCTTGAGTTGAGTTTGCCAGCGATTGTTACCTCCGACCTGCGTTTGAATGAGCCGCGCTATGCCTCGCTGCCGAATATTATGAAAGCCAAGCGTAAGCCATTGGATGTTAAGACTCCTGATGATTTGGGTGTGGATATTGCTCCTCGTGTCACCTTGCTGGGCGTTGAATTGCCCGCCGAGCGTCAAGCCGGTATCAAGGTTGAAGATGTAGCCATGTTAGTAGACAAACTTAAAAACGAAGCGAAGGTGATCTCATGAGTATTTTAGTTATCGCTGAACACGACAACAGCAGCCTCAAGCCTGCTACTTTGAACTCAGTTACCGCAGCCCAAGCTATTGGGGGCGATATTGATATTCTGGTTATTGGCAGTGACTGTCAGGCCGTTGCTGAGCAAGCCGCTCAGGTTGCTGGTATCAGTAAAGTATTAGTTGCAGACAATGCGGCATACGGCCATCAGCTGGCAGAGAATGTTGCGCCGCTGATTGCTGAAGTCGGTGCCGCCTACAGCCATGTGTTGGGAACTGCTACTACAACCGTTAAAAACATATTACCTCGAGCTGCCGCGTTGATGGACGTTCAGGCTATCTCTGAAATTAGCGAAGTGGTTAGTGCCGACACTTTTAAGCGTCCAATTTATGCGGGCAACGTGATCGCCACAGTACAGAGCAGTGATGCGATTAAAGTCCTCACCGTTCGTGGTACAGCCTTTGACGCGGCTCCTGCTGAGGGTGGCTCTGCCA
>CAWLBR010000120.1:0-7441 GCA_963855085.1 Gammaproteobacteria bacterium | reverse complement strand
GGTCCAGTATCCACCGCACAGGTTACCGCCAAACAGGTGGGCTTAACCCTGTTTGGACCCTATGTATTGGCGGTAGAAATTGCTTCCATGTTGCTGCTCGCCGGTTTGGTCGGCTCCTACCATCTCGGTCGCCGTGCCCTCGACAGAAACATTGATGAAGCGGATGCACGGGCGCTTTCTGAATCTAATTCTAATTCTGCTGCTGATTCCAATGCTGATAAGGGGGCGCAGTAATGGACGGTCTCAATATTCCCCTGAGCCATATCCTACTGGTCTCGTCGCTGCTCTTTGCCGTGGGTATGCTCGGACTGATGATGCGGCGCAATATTATTTTTATTCTGATGTCCCTCGAAGTGATGCTCAATTCCACCGCTCTGGCCTTTGTCGCCGCTGGTGCCCACTGGGGGCAGCCCGATGGGCAGATCGTATTTATGTTGATCCTCAGTGTTGCCGCGGCAGAAGTGGCGGTGGGTCTGGGTCTGGTGCTGCAAATTCAGCGGCGCTTCAAATCTCTGGATATGGATAACGCCAACAGGATGCAGGGCTAACTATGAGACAGCTTATCTGGTTGATACCGCTTATTCCGCTGCTTAGCTCAGTCTGTCTGATGCTGCTGGGCGGCCGACTGCCGCGCCTCTGGATTGGACTGCTCGGGGTTGGCTCCGTGGGTCTGGCGGCGCTGCTCACTGGGCTCACGGCAGTGGAGTTTCTGGCTAATCCGGAGCCCTTTCAGCTGACCCTCTGGGTGTGGATGCAGGTGGGTCATTTTGCCCCTGGAGTGGCCTTCTATTTTGATGGTTTAACGCTGGTGATGATGTCGGTGATCACCGGTGTGGGTTTTTTGATTCATCTTTTTTCCACCGAATTTATGGAAGAGGATAAAAGCTATGCCCGCTACTTCGCCTATCTGAATATGTTTGTCGCCGCGATGTTGATTCTGGTGATGGCGGACAACCTTTTACTGCTCTATTTGGGCTGGGAAGGGGTGGGTGTTTGCAGCTATCTATTGGTCGGCTTCTGGTATCAAAATTCCGCCAATGGTCAGGCTGCACGCAAGGCATTTATTGTCACTCGTATTGGCGACACGGCGATGGCTCTGGGATTGTTTTTGCTGTTCAGTGAGCTGGGCACATTGAATATTCAAGCCTTAGGTGTGGTGGCAAACGAAACCTGGCAGGTGGGCGACAAGCTGCCATTGATAGCATGCCTATTATTACTCGCTGGCGCCGTGGGTAAGTCGGCACAGTTGCCACTGCATACCTGGCTGCCGGACGCCATGGCCGGCCCGACGCCGGTAAGTGCACTGATTCATGCGGCGACCATGGTGACCGCCGGTGTCTATCTGATTGCCCGCACCCATGAACTCTATCTGTTGGCCCCCCTTGCCATGATCGCTGTGGCGTTAGTGGGACTAACTACCTCGTTAATGGCGGCGTTTACGGCTCTAACTCAGCGGGATATCAAACGCATTCTGGCCTATTCAACCATCAGCCAGATTGGCTATATGTTTCTCGCTCTGGGTGTAGGTGCCTGGAGTGCCGGAGTCTTTCATCTGATGACCCATGCCTTCTTTAAAGCGCTGCTGTTTTTGGGCTCGGGGGCGATTATTCACTGCCTGCATCACGAACACGATATTTTCAAAATGGGCGGCTTACGCACCCGTATGCCGGTGACCTTTTGGAGCTTTATGATCGGCTCTGCCGCGCTGGCGGCACTGCCCATGACCTCGGGATTTTTCAGTAAGGATCAGATTTTACTGCAGGCCTATCAGGTCGACGGTATTGGCCCTTGGTTGTGGCTCGGCGGTCTGCTCGGGGCGCTGTTGACCGCGATCTACAGTTTCCGTCTGGTGTTTGTGGTGTTCTTCGGCAAAGCCAAGACCGAGCCTGATCGAGACACTGGCTGGCGCATGGCGCTGCCCCTAAGCTTGCTCTGCGCTCTGGCACTGTTCGGCGGCTGGATTATGGTTCCTGTGACCGAGGTCTTTCCGGTGGCCAGTGGTCTGCACCCGGCCCACTGGGTTGAGTATGTCTCTATCGCGGTGCCAGTTGTTGGCGTAGTTATCGCCTATCTGGTGTTTTACAGCGGCCAGTTGCGAGTTGACGGCCTGTTGAACAGGCCATCGATGCAAAGTTTGCAGCGCTTTTGGCACAGCGGTTGGGGCCTTGATGCACTCTATGATCGATTGTTTGTGCGGCCCTATTATGCACTCGCGGCGCTGTTTAAAGGGGAGCCGGTGGACGCGGTCTACGGCCTGATTGTGGCGATTAATCAAACCCTTAATGGCTGGTTGGCAGAAGGGCATAGTGGGCAGATGCGCCGCTATCTGATCAGCATGGTGTTCGGCTTGATTGTGGTGCTGGCGATTATGTTAGGGGCTTTTTAATCTAATGGGACGCTTTTAATGCTGATGATTAATCTGATACTGATCCTTTTAGTCGGTGGCCTGTTGGCCATGCTGTCAGAGCGTTTTGGCAGTCAGGTGCCACGAAGGGTGGCGCTGGCTGTGGTACTGATTGATTTAGCCTATTTGCTGGTGTCCCTCTTAGGGCTACCGGAACTGACCGGGTTGCAGGCGACAGTGCCCAGCGATCCCCAGACCTGGTTAATGCACTACCGGGCTGAGTGGATTCCCGCCTTTGGTATCAGTTTTGAGTTTGCCCTCGACGGTATCAGCCTGCTGATGGTTCTGCTGACACTGGTCCTGGGTGTGGTGGCAGTGAGTTCTTCCTGGACCGATGTAAACATTAAACAGGGATTTTTTGAGGCCAATCTACTCTGGACTCTGGCCGGTGTGCTGGGCGTATTTATGGCTCTCGACCTGTTTTTGTTTTTTCTATTTTGGGAAGTGATGCTGATTCCCATGTACTTTCTGATCGCCATCTGGGGCCATGAGCAGCGTGCCTATGCGGCAATGAAGTTCTTTATCTTTACCCAGGCCAGCGGACTGTTGATGTTGGTTTCAGTGTTGACCTTGGCGACTATTCACCAGAGCAATACTGGGGTCTGGAGTTTCAGTTATTTTGATCTGCTAAATACCCCGATGGCGGCGCAGACTGCCTATTGGTTAATGCTCGGCTTCTTTGTTGCCTTTGTGGTGAAACTGCCGGGCTTTCCCTTTCACACCTGGTTGCCGGATGCTCACACCCAGGCACCCACCGCAGGCAGTGTGATTCTCGCCGGCGTGCTGTTAAAAACCGGTGCCTATGGTTTGATTCGCTTTGCGGTGCCGCTATTTCCTGAAGCCTCCATGGAGTTTGCGCCTATCGCTCTGTGGCTCGGTGCTGCTGGCGTGGTTTACGGCGCGGTGCTGGCCTTTGCCCAGACCGATTTTAAGCGTCTGGTCGCCTACAGCAGTGTCAGTCATATGGGCTTTGTGCTGCTCGGTGTCTATGCCTGGAATCAGCTAGCCCTGCAGGGTGCGGTGATGCAGATGGTCGCTCACGGTTTTAGCACGGCGGCACTGTTTATGATTGCCGGCTCTCTTCAAGAGCGCCTGCACACCAGAGATATGCGTAAGATGGGCGGCCTCTGGCACAATATGCCGCGCATGGGGGCGGTGGCCATGTTCTTTATCGTTGCCTCACTGGGACTGCCGGGGCTGGGTAACTTTGTCGCCGAGTTCTTGGTCCTACTGGGACTCTTTCAGGTAGATCCCTGGCTGACCATGATTGCTGCGCTGGGCCTGATTACCGGTGCCGCCTATTCCCTGCTGCTGATGCAGCGCTCGTTTCAGGGAGAGCCGGATGAAAGTCGCCGACTTAATGATTTTGGTACTCGGGAGATGCTCACCATGGCATTGATGGTGGTCGCGCTGATTGGTTTGGGCCTCTATCCTCAGCCGGTTCTGGATATGGCTCAGCCGGTGCTCGATGGCCTGTTGCAGTTCTCAGCCACAGTTGCAGGAGGGCGGTTATGAATCTCAGTCAAATGCAGGCTTTGATGCCTCTATTAATCTTGAGTCTTACCGCTGTAGTGCTGATGATTCAGGCGTCGATAAAGCGCGACCAGGCCACCGCTTGGGTGATTACCGCCATAGGTCTAGTGCTGACAATCTGGGGGGCTATTTATGCCCGAGACTTTAGTCAGACCGTGACCATTCTCTTGAAGGTGGATTCCTGGGGACTGTTTTTTTCCAGTTTGATGGCCTTGGCGACGCTGGTAACTCTGCTGCTGTCTCGAGAGAGTTTCGCCGACGAGGGCCAGCGCAAAGAAGAATACTATCTACTGCTGGTGCTTTCGCTGCTGGGCGCTCTAGTGCTTATCCAGTCGAGTCATATGGTGTCATTGTTACTGGGTATGGAGCTGATGGGGGTGGCGCTCTATGTAATGATTGCCTTCCCGGAAAAGGGCGAGTTGCCGGTGGAGGCGGCGATCAAATATCTGGTGCTCTCAGCCTGTGCCTCGGTGATCTTGCTCTATGGTTTTGCGCTTCTGTACGCGGCCACCGGTGAGCTTAGTTATGCCGGTCTCGGTGCCAAGGCCGGTGAGGCTTACGCACAAAACCCGCTGCTGATTCTGGCGGGCACCGGGATGGTGATCTCGGGTATTGGCTTTAAGTTATCTCTGGTGCCCTTTCATATGTGGACCCCGGACGTCTATCAGGGTGCGCCGACGCCGGTCACCGGTTACCTAGCCACGGTCTCCAAGGGCGCGGTGTTTGTCGCGCTGACACGGATGTATCTCGATGGCCAACTGTATCAGTACCCCAGTTTGATCAATGCTCTGGTGGTTATCGCCATTGCCTCAATGTTAATCGGTAATCTGCTGGCTTTGCAGCAAAACAATATTAAGCGCCTACTGGCCTATTCGTCGATTGCCCACTTGGGCTATCTGCTAGTGGTGCTAATTGCTCTCACCGGAAAAGGCTTGGCCAGCGATGCTGTGACCTATTATCTGACTGCCTATGTGCTGACCAGTCTCGCCGCCTTTGCGGTGATTGCCCGGGTCTCGGGAGAGGACGCAAAGCAATGCCAGATCAGCGCTTACGAGGGACTGTTTTGGCGCGATAAAGTGCAGGCCATATGCCTCACTGTAGCGCTGATGTCTCTTGCGGGTATTCCCCTGACGGCTGGATTTATCGGCAAATTTTATGTGATTACAGTGGGCGTGCAGAGTTCCCTTTGGGCCTTGCTGGTGGCAGTGGTTGTAGGCAGCGCCATCGCCATTTATTATTACCTGAGAATCATTTTTGCCATGAGCAAGGTGCCAGCGGATGCTGTTGAGCATCAGGCCTATCCGGGTCGAATATTAGCGCTATTCTTAACCCTACTGGTTCTTATTTTGGGTAGCTGGCCAGAGCCTTTTATAAACTACGCCACAAGCCTTTGAGATAATAATAGCAGCCACAAGAGGGCTGAGAGTTTGACTGACTGAGGATAAAAACTATGCTGCGTTCTGTTGATTTAAGTGACTACATGCTGCACAACCCGGTTACCGTATCTGCTGATGAGAATGTCTTTGTTGCCATCAATCTGATTGTTGAGGAAAAAGTTTCCGGTGTCTGTGTGGTTAATGCTACGGGCGAGCTGCTCGGCGTGCTGTCCGAACTAGACTGTCTGAGAGCCATATTGGGAGCGACTTACAATGAATATGGTGATGTGGGTAATGTCGCCGACTATATGACCAAAGAGGTGGACTGCTGTGAGCTGCACGCCGATCTAGTGGATGTTGCTGCCGACATGATCAAGAAGGGCCACCGTCGTCGACCGGTGCTCAATCATGGCAAGTTGGTGGGTCAGATAACCTGCCGCAAGCTGTTGTCAGTGGTCAGTCAATTTGCCCACTCTAAAGCCTAGGGATTCAGTCCGGATCTAGAGTAGACAGTGATCTGGCGCTGACTGTCGAGCTGAAAGAGGTGGTTTGCGCGGTGTGGCATTTCGCCCAAGCTGTGTTCGGTGATGCGCTGATAGTGAGCGATGAATTCTCCAATTTGGCTGGCTGACATTATGCCTTGGTGCTGTTCACCGGGGGTATCGCCGAGACGCGCAAGCATTTTTTCTTCCTGCTCCAGACGCCAGTTAAACACCGTATCGAAAGAGGGCGCCTGCAACATGATCAGTTGGTCGAGCAGGCTAAACAATGTCTGATACTCCCCAGCCAGTGCCTGATTGACAGTGTTGCGCCAGACGCCATCCGAATCCTGATCTGCTTCAAGACTATTGAGTGGCTCAGTTAATTGCTCTTCGGTTTGCGCTTTCGCGCCGACACACCAGCCTTCAAAAATAATAATATCCACTTGGCCGATAATCGAGTCGCACTGTTCCAGAGGCATGCGGTCGTCTCGGCTTTTATCAAAGCGTGGGATCAGGGTTTCCCCGGAGCCATCGACGAGCTTGGCTATAGTCCCGAGTGCTAGGGGAATATCGTGGGTGCCGGGCACGCCGCGAGTTTCTAATAGTGGATGAACTTTAGTCGCCAACTGCTGGCGCTCTAACTTGGTCAGATAAAAATCATCCAGTGACAGAGAGACACAGCGCAATTCGAAACGCTCACTGAGCATCGTGCAGAGATAGTCGGCAAGGGTGGATTTCCCTGAACCCTGGGAGCCGTTGATACCAATAATCAGCGGTTTGTCACCACCGGTTTTGTATTCTTCGAGCAGTGGAGAAAACCATTTTTCCGCGCTCAGCAGGTAGCTTTCGGGCAGTTTGTTGCGGGCTAAAAACCTTTGTTCTGCAGGACTCATATTAGATGCTTTGGTTCTGGTAAATATTAATATAAAAGTGGATCACTGTTTCAAGTTCGTCCAGTTTGGCCAGCATCTCTTGCTGTTCCGGACGACTGTGCCAGTAGTAGGGCGTCATTTTTAGCAGGTCAAGAATATCGCTGCCGCGAACTACAATCGACTGCTTGATTTCAAGCTGTTCCAGCAGATTAAACTGCGCGGCCTTTTCCAAACCTGCGGTGTTGCCCTCATGGGGCAGTGACTGTTCATAAATTAGGCTGGTGAGTCCAGAGAGATGTTCTGCGCCGGGACCCACCATAATCAACTTGCCGCCGGGTTTAAGTACGCGGGCGGTCTCCTCGACACTGATCGGGGAAAACACTGAAATAGCCGTGTCTATACGATTCTCAAACAACGGAATATTGTAGACGCTGTCCACTGCTAGGCGGGCATCCATCTTGCGCTTTGCTGCGAGGCGCACGGCGAGCTTAGAGATATCCATGCCGAGTAATTTAAGGGTTTGGGTGGAGGTCTTTTCTTCAGAGACTTTTTGTTCATCAGCCTTTTTATCAAAAGCTACACGCAGCTGCTGCATATAGTAGCCTTCGCCACAGCCGAGATCTAAGACCGTCTGCTCAGGCCCAGTGTTGGCTTTGGCTACAGCTGCAACAATGGCGTCGGACAGAGGCTGGTAGTAACCGGCATTTAAAAAACGCTGGCGGCTACGAATCATGTCGTCGCTGTCGCCGGGACTGCGGCTGCGCTTGTTTTGCG
>CAWLBR010000119.1:0-7521 GCA_963855085.1 Gammaproteobacteria bacterium | reverse complement strand
CGAAATCGTGCGTTGTCCGCCCTGTCAGTCGGGTTTCAGCGTACTAAAACTAAAGACTGAACTAAGCATGTAGAGCCGTAGGCAGCGGGCTGGCGGACGCGGGTTCAATTCCCGCCGCCTCCACCAATAACAAAACCTCAACCCGAAAGGGTTGGGGTTTTTTTATTGGCAGCTGGATCTGGAATGAAGCCGCGGAGCGGGTTCAGCCGAACCACGCAGTGGCGAGACAACGCGGGAGCGCAGCGACGGCGGCCCCGGAGGGGTGAGGACGAAGGACGAATAATTCCCGCCGCCTCCACCAATAACAAAACCTCAACCCGAAAGGGTTGGGTTTTTTTTATTGGCTGTCGATTTTGGAATGAAGCCGCGGAGCGGGGTCAGCCGAGCCACACTTTTTATTTAGAGGGCGGTGAGACAACGCGGGAGCGCAGCGACGGCGGCCGCCTTTTATTTGAGAGGGGGTGAGGGCAACGCCCGAATAATTCCCGCCGCCTCCACCAAAAAACCACAAAAGGTCACCCGAAAGGGTTGGGGTTTTTTATTGGTTGTCTATTCTTGACTGAATCTACTGAGATGATCGAACCACACGACAGTGACAAAGCTATAATCTTGTTGAATTACAAACTCACCGGCCGCCTAAACTTCCTATAAGCACTAGGAGTAGTCCCAAGCCACTGATGACAGGCCCGCGTCAAACTACGCCGGTCAGAAAACCCCATCTCCGAGGCAATATCATCCAAGTTCATCGATGTGGACAGTAACAGCGTCAGACGATTGATTCTTATCTCACTCGATAGTTGACGATAATTTGTCCCCGCTCGCGACAGTCTTCTCTGCAATGTCGGAATACTCACAAAAAGGGCCGTAGCTAAGTCCCCTTGCGTGTGAGGCTCACGTTGTAATAGGCCCTTAACTTTCTCAAGGAATAGGTTTTCCTGCATCTCAATCGGTGCTATTCCGGCAAGGATTTCTCTAAACACTACGGTTTCATTCATCGCCCAGCGATCAGATCTTCGCTGCCCTAAAGGAAGTGTTAAGTCGGTGCTTTGATAGGTAAAGGTGACGCCACTGCCGTCTCTTGTGTATTCGCAGCCATGAACTCCAGCGAGCATTGAGCCATCTTGGGATTCAAGTTTTTGCGAGAGTCGGGCGCTGATTGGCAACCAACTTCTATTGGTTGTCCAGGCTAGAAAACATTGGAAGTAAAAGGTGAAAAGCTCGATATAACGATCAACTCGGGCGGATGCTTCGAGCTCCTCTCCGGCGGCTATCGTTAACTTTGCGCCATTGAGATCTATCTTTACCGTGGTCTTTAGACCCGACTGCAGTATGGGGACCAGTTCGACAAATTTTTTCAAGCCGGATGCCAGGTTGGGCATCTGACTGACACTGGAGAAAATCATGCTCCAGCTAGATTTTGGGAGTTTGCGGGCTAGGGCGCCATGGCCCTCATCGTCATAGAGGCTGATATTATCGAGACAGAGTTGCCAGACATCGGCTTTTGAAATAATTGAGGGGATTGGGCCGTTGGGTTCTATGATCTCGGCGGCTTCGAGCAACTCGCGGGCGCGGGCGAGACCAAACAAGTCGACAACATAGTTGTTCGAAACGAATTCAATACCTATATCATCAAGGGGCTGAGTATTGGCCTCGTCCTCTGATGTTTGAGTTGTGTGAGTGCTACCCATAAATTCTACTGACCGTCTCGTTGATCGAGACTTTTATTATTATTCTTTATCCTGCGCTTTCAGCAGGCCTGATGGAAATTGTTCCCTTTCACTTGATTGATCCCGTCCTTCACAGGCTTATTTGTTAGCGGTAATCTCAGTCCAGTGCTAATAAATCGCCACGCAGTGAGGAATCAAATACCCTTGCCCACAGCTGTGCGAATCCAGAGATCGACGATCCATAAGTCGACAGAGTAAGAGAGGAGAGGTCAATAATGAAGTCGTATTATAAGAATAACAGTAAGAATAAGAACAAGAATTACACCCCGACACTAATCAGTGCCGTACTAGCCGCTTTTATCGCCCAGCCAAGCTTTGCACAATCGAGTCAAGAGCCATCAGAAGCACAGGCATCCGCAGGGATGATCGAAGAAATTCTCGTCACTGCGCAAAAGCGCGCTTTTTCTGCTCAGCTGACGCCGGTGGCTCTCACTGCAGCCACAGGTGAGACCCTTAGAGAAAACGGTGTCACCAGCGCCTTGGATCTAAATGGTCTGTCGCCGAGCCTCAGTGTTGCATCAAGCAATGGTCAGCTGCAACTTACTATGCGTGGTGTGGGCAATGAAATCATATTGTCGGGCATTGGTGAGGCTGGCGTTGCCATGCACAGCAATGGTGTCTATCTCGGTTCTAATGTGACTGCCACGGCAATGTTTTTCGATATTGAGCGGGTCGAAGTGATGCGCGGTCCTCAGGGAACACTCTGGGGTCGAAACTCCACGGGTGGCGCGATTAACGTGATCCAAAAACTGCCTACTGAGGAGTTCGAAGGCTTTGCCGCGATTGATTACGGCAATTACAACAGTCTCGATCTGGAAGCTGCCGTTAGCGGCTCGATCTCAGACAGCGTTCAGGGCCGCATTGCGGTTAAGCATAATAAAAGCGACGGGTTCTTAAAGAATCTGGCTCCCGGCGGCGACGATATGGGTGATGAAAACACCATTTCGGTGCGCGCCTCGATCAATGTGGATCTCGACAGTGGCTCTTGGTTAGTGGCTGCAGGTCATTCTGATTGGGATATCTCAGGGCGATCAGTGAAGCAGGAGGGCACTTCGTTCCCCTCTGGCTCTCCCACTATATTCGGTCTTCCCGGTGGTCTCGCCTTTTCTGAAATAGCTTATGGCGAATCAGCGCCAGCAGGTAAGTTTGAGACCTACTCAACCAATCCGGATGCGGGGGAAGAGGCGAACTTTGAATACTTTACCTCTGAGTTAAGTCTCGATCTCTATAACGCCAATTTGACCATCTTGACTGACTTCCGCCAGCATGAGCGCAGCTACCGAGTCGATGGTGATTTCACACCTTCGGCAACCGAGAGTGTGTTTCTAGACTTCACTGAAAGCGCAGAAGAGTTTAGTCAGGAAATTCGCTTGGCCTCCGCAGAGGACAGTGCGATCAGCTGGGTAGTGGGTGCTTACTACTATCAGCAAGAACTCGATCTGAGCACAATCGTTGAATGGGGCGCCTATCCCGGAATACCTGATTTACTCTTTGAGGGCGCTTTCGGTCCAGAGTATTCTCGAGTCGGCGTCGACTTTGGCGGTACTTTGGATATTAGATCTGTGGGCCTATTTGGTCAGACCACCATTCCCCTAAATGATCGCTTGGCGGCCACTCTTGGGCTGCGTTATAGCAGTGATAAGAAGGAAAGTGATGAATACACCGACTTCTTGTTGGGTGGTGTGGGCGGTATGTCGTTGGCGCCGGGCGCCGACAAGTTCAGCGAAGAATGGTCTGATTGGACAGGAAAAGTTGGCCTCGAATACAAGGCGGCTGAGGATGTCTTCTTATTCGCCAATATCTCTAAGGGCTTTAAATCCGGCGGTATTAATGTCGGTGCTCTAAGTGGCGCCTTCGATCCTGAGGAGCTCTACAACTACGAGATCGGCATCAAGTCGACGATGATGGACAACCGCTTGCGCGCTAATGCGACGGCCTATTACTCAGACTTTAGTGGCTACCAGCTGCAGAGTGTTGAGGGTGTGAATACCATTATCACCAATGGCGATGCGGAAATCTCCGGTCTTGAATTAGAGCTCGACTACAAGCCCTCAGCGGATTGGCTGCTGAGTTTGGTGGCGACCTTTACCGATTCTGAAATCACTGCCTTTACTGAGCAGGGGCTACTCAACCCAGCAACTAATGCTCCCATTGCTCCGGGCCAGCCGACTCCACGGACACCAGATTCTTCCTACAGAATGAGTGTTGAGAAAAGCTTTATGCAGGGTGATGCGAATACAGTCACTGCACGCATATCTCATACATGGCAGGACGACGTCAATCTAGATCCCTTTGGAACCTATGGCGCCAATCAGAGTTCCTTTGGTTTAACTGATGCGGTTATCAGCTGGGCTGCTAACGACGGTCTCTGGTCAGCGGATCTCTATGGTAAAAATCTGAGCAATGAATTCTACAAAACTGGCTCTTACTTTTATTCCATAGTATTGGGCTCAACTCAGCAGGCGCAGATTGCAGAGCCGCGTACCTATGGCCTCAGGTTCCGTCGAAATTTTTAAGCTTTTTAACTCCTAAGCTTTTTAAAACAAAAGCTTTTAAGTTTCAAAACTGAGATAACTCTTCTTGCCACCGGTAAGAAGAGTTATTGCCGTAAGCTATAAGTAATGGGCCCATTATGACCTTTCCTAAAACCGATACTCCCTCTGATGACGCTAGTAAGAGTGAGAGCAAACCTGAGCAATCCAAACTGCCTGGAAAATTAGGCGATCCACTCTGCGAATTTAGTACTGACTCCCGTGCTGACCCCCGTTTAGTTGCTGCACTCGCGCCTTTTGGTATGGAAGGGCCGATAGAGCTACCCGTAAGCCCTGCTTCAGCCTACCAGAATAGATTGGATTGGCTGGCTGATACCGAGGGTATGTTCGAAGGTCTGTTTAAAATACTGGCAGCTGATATTAAGCCTGTAGTGGGTGTTGAGCAGCGTATTGAGGTTATCAAAGGCACTGACAATAACGATATAAACCTGCATATCCATCGTCCTATTCATGGCTCTCTCCATGATTCTAATAGCCAATCAGACACACTTCCCTGCGTCTACCATATGCACGGCGGCGGCATGGCCATGCTCCAAGCCGCTGATCCAGTGTATGGTTATTTTCGCGATTCTCTTGCCGCACTGGGTATGGTGGTTATTGGAGTCGAGTTTCGAAATTCAGGCGGTAAATTAGGTAACTACCCTTTTCCCGCAGGGCTTAACGATTGTCTTAGTGGCCTGCAGTGGACCTTTGCTAACAAGGCTAACTTGGGCATCAGCCATATTGTTTTATCCGGTGAATCTGGCGGTGGCAATCTTGCCCTGGCCACCTGTTTAAAAGCGAAGAGTATCGATCAATTACACGCTGTAGACGGTGTCTATGCTCTGTGCCCGATGATTTTTAATGCCAATAATGAGAAAAGCCCTGAGCTCCCTTCGCAGATTGAGAACGATGGTTATTTTATCAATTACCCCACTATTCAGCTTTGCGCCTCACTCTATAATTCCGACAATACCGAGGCTGAGAATCCACTCTGTTGGCCACTAGTTGCCAATAAAGAAGATCTGACTGGACTTCCTCCCCATATGATTTCGGTCAATGAGATGGATCTGTTTCGCGATGAAGGGCTAAAGTATTATCGTAATTTATTGGCCGCAGGGGTTAGGGCGACTAGCCGAACAGTCAACGGAACCTGCCACAGTGCTGATGTGATATTGCCCAATGCTGCGCCAGATATATTTGCCGCAACACTCTGGGATATCTATGGCTTTACCGTTTCGCTTTCCACAGCTAATAAGCCAATAAGCCAATAAGCCAAATCTCTCCCCGTCAGAGATGCCTCATAACTCTGACAGCATGCGCTGTGCAATTCCAGCCGCCTCCACCAATAAAAAACCTCAACTCTAAAGGGTTGGGGGTTTTTATTGGCAGCTGGATCTGGAATGAAGCCGCGGAGCAGGTTCAGCTGGAATCCCCTCAATAAATCAAAGGCGGAAAAGTAAAAAATTTCACTAAGATAGCGAGACGACCTATTATTTCTCCCCGTCTATTTTGAGCCCCATTTTCCCCGCACGCCGCTTCCACTGTCGGCGCGCTTCTTTTTGCATATCGACCGCATTGTCTTTTTCATCAACGATCTCCAGGCCCAATAGAGTTTCGAGAACATCTTCCAGGGTAATAATACCTTCAACACCGCCGTATTCGTCTACGACCAACATCATGTGCACACGCAACCTCAACAATTCGTTGAATGCCTGTGACAGTGACAATGAGCCAGGCACAGCAGTAATGTCGTGTCGATAGTTGCTTAAAATACTATCGCCGTTACCTCGAGCTTTGGCCAGCAGCAAGTCGCTTCTGAAAATAAAGCCGGAAATATTCTCCTGTTCATCGCTGAAAATAGGGATTCGAGAAAATGACACATGGTCGTATTTGTGGAAAAACTCTTCAACGGTAATCATCTGCGACAACGAAAAAATTACCGTGCGCGGTGTCATGGCATCGGCGACACGGGTTTCTCGTAGTAGTAATAGGTTCTTTAATATATGTGATTCCTGCTCGGCAATTTGCCCTTCTTTTGAACTCAGGTCGGCCATTACCGAAAACTCCTCGCGACTAAAACCGCTGAGGGTCGGCCCATGTAAACCGCCGGTTAACCAGTCCGATAATTTAACAAAGGGGTAGAGTAAGATAATCAGATATTTAAGCACGTAGGCTGTAACAGGCGCCAATTGTCGCCAGTAATGAGCCCCTAACGTTTTAGGAATAATCTCAGAGAATATCAGGATCAACAGCGTCAACACTGCGGAAGCGATGCCAACATAGGCGCTGCCAAAAACCGTGACTGCCTGGGCACCGGCTCCGGCGGCGCCAATAGTATGGGCGATGGTATTCAAGGTCAGGATGGCCGCCAACGGTTTGTTGACATCATCCTTTAATCTTCGCAACAAACGGCCCGCAGGTTTTTGTTCTTTTTCCATTAGAGCAATATGGGTATTGGTGGCACTTAACAATACTGCCTCGGCAATAGAGCACAAAAATGAGAAACCAAGAGCAATCAATACATACGTAATCAGTAAAAACATAAGAACCTGGGGAATGTAGGTTTAGAAAAATGTGTGTTTCGCAAATAGAGTATAAATACTTTTTTGGGCGTTTTCTTCTGTATCCCACATTAGCTATCGACCTAGCAACTGACAGCTATTCAGCCGTTACTGCGGATCCCCACAGGCCTGATTGGCCGGCACCGCAACATCCATTAGTTTCGGACTGGGCAAATCCAAACTATCCATTAAATCTACATACTCCCCTTGATTAGCTATCTGCAATCTCGGGTTGTAACGTTTTTCTTCACCAATAGTGCTCAGTGCCCAGCCCCTGTAGTCATGGCCTGGGTGAACTGTGCAACTGTCTTGCAGTTTTAATAGCCGATTAAACAGGCTGTTGTACTGTTGCCGAGCATCACCATTCTGAAAGTCGGTGCGGCCAGTGCCGCGAATTAATAAGGTGTCGCCACTAAACAGCATGCCACCTGTCTCGTTGGGCAGATAAAAGCTGTAGGAGTCGTCGGTATGCCCTGGGCTATAGATGACCTCGAGTTTGATATTACCCGCTGTTATCTGATCGCCATCTTTAAAGTTTGCCGTCAGACAGCTAGCCACAGCCTGCTCACCCATCATCGTGATGCAGCCGGTACGATCGCGCAGCGCCCCAAGGCCGGTAATATGATCGGCATGGGTATGGGTATCTAGGGCTACGGATAATCTGAGATCTAACTGTTCAAGTAGCATCAGGGTTTGATC
>CAWLBR010000118.1:0-7545 GCA_963855085.1 Gammaproteobacteria bacterium | reverse complement strand
AAACAATTTATCCGCTGATGATATCACCATCATGGCGGTAGACGTGTCTGGTGAGGCTTCTGGTATTTACGGGATTAACCAGGGCACCGGAGACCTGAGTATTACGTCTACTGGCGCTGTAACAGGTTCTGGTGCTGCAGGGATTTATGGCAAAAACAGTTTATCCGCTAATGATCTGACCATCATGGCGGCAGATGTGTCTGGTGGACTTGTAGGTATTGTTGCGGTCAACACTGGTACTGGTGATTTAAGCATTGCAGCGACAGGCGATGTGACAGGTACTGCTGATCACGGAATTGATGCAACAAATGCGGGCACTGACTTAACCATCGACGCTGTGGCAGTGACGGGTGGAGTAAGCGGTATTTTTGCGGCTAATTCTGGCAGCGGCGCACTGAGTATTGTGGCGACAGGCGATGTGACAGGTACCGCTGAAAACGGGATTGATTCAACAACGGCGGGCACTGACTTAACGATTGACGCTGTCAACGTGACGGGTGGCTTAAAAGGCATTAGCGCGGTTAACACTGGCACTGGGGCGCTGAGTATTACATCTACTGGAGATGTAACAGGTACTGCTGATAACGGAATTGATGCAGTAACGGCGGGCGCCGATTTAACCATTGATGCCCTGGACGTAACGGGTGGACTTGCAGGAATTGTTGCGGATAGCACTGGTACTGGCGCGCTGAGTATTACGTCTACTGGTGCTGTGATAGGTGAAACGTCTACTGGAATTGATGCGTCGTCTAGTGGTACTGCCTTAACCATCCAAGTTGCAGATGTGAACGGTGTAACCAGCGGTATTAATGCGATTAACGGTGGCAGCGGAGCGTTGAGTATTACCTCTTCTGGAACTGTGACAGGCACTGCTGATGACGGGATTCACGCGGCGACTGCGGGCACCAGCTTAAGGATCAACACTGCTAACGTGACGGGCGGCGTAAAAGGCATTAGTGCGCTTAATAGTGGCACCGGCGTGCTACGTATTGATAGTTCAGGCCTGGTAACAGGGCTCGGGGGCGCAGGAATTATCGCTCATAACCTCAATAGTGCTGCGACAGCTATGAGGCTCAATGTGAACTCAGTATCGGGTTCAACTAGGGGTATTGAAGTGGCACAGCAGGGCACCGGTGAGTTGAATATCAACATCTCCGGTCTGGTTCAGGGCGGTTCAGACGCAGGTTTGGTTATTGCTGATATGGCCGCAGGCACAGTCGGAACCATCATCAATTCAGGCACCTTAACGTCGGCACAACTTGGTGGTGTTAGATTTACGGATCTGGCTCTATTTGCAGGTGATTTCAACAACCAAGGTGATATCACCGCTGGTCTTAGCGGTATTGCCTTCGATGCTAGTCCCACTACTCATGGCATTGTGCTTAATCAAATCAACGGAACCATCAGCGGCGATGTTCTATTGGGTACCGGTGACGACCTTTTCACTTTCTCCGGCGGTGTTATCGACGGTGATATTATTGGTCAGTCGGTGGGTACAGTGAATGTAAATGCGGGTGCTGGAAACATCTTGACGCTTAACGGAGTGACCAATGTCGAAGACTTTAATATTGTCAGCGGCACCCTTAATCAGCTCGGTGATTTCTCTACTGCAGGAAACACTACGACCATAGCCAGCGGCGCAACCCTATCGTTTAGCACCCCTGTTGCCGGATCCGGGGCGTTTATCTCTTCAGGTAATGTGCAGTTTCTTGGCGATGAAGCAACCGGGGGCTTACTCACACAGGCTGGAACAGTAACCTTAGAAAGCGGCAGCACTATCGATGTCCCATTATTCATAGCTACGGCTGATGAGTCAGATGTTCGGATAATTATGAATACGACCAGTTTTGTCGATAATGGGGCCATCGTCATCGAGGACAGCCTTTGGTATAACTTTGAACTCTTGGCCGACAATGGAGTTGTGTCTGTAACGGTCTCCACGGAAGATCTGAGTACTTTATCAACTGACCCCAATATCTCGGCTTTTGGTGCGGCGCAAACAGCCTTTTTCGGGAACGGTGGCCAAGGCGCGGTGATAGATTATTTATCTCTTCTGCCAGATTATGATGTGGATGACTTTGAACAGGCCGCAGGTATATTCAGCCCCTCTGTAAGTGGTGCGGTAGTTCAGGGTGCACTGCTGGTGAATGATGCCAGTTCACGTTTGATTACCCAGCGCTTTGCCAATGATACAAACGGCGAACAGTTCAACGGTTTGTGGCTACAAGCTTTCGGTGGCACTGCTGAGCAAGATGGGACAGATAGCGTGCTAGGTTTTGATGCTAATACCGACGGTGTAGCCTTGGGTTATGATCGTGATCTGGGTCAGTGGCGTGCAGGTGTTGCCTTGAGTCGCGGAGAAACAGAGGTTGATAACGACCGTTTTGCCAATGATCAAATTGAAATCCAAAGCACAGATATCACGCTTTACGGAGGCTATAAGCTGGATCAATGGTTTGCCAGTGCCAGTTTAAGTGTTGCCTCCTTAGATTATGATTTCAAGCGCACCAGCTTAGTGCCAGGTGAAAGCGGTATTAAAGCGAACACCAGTGGTGATTTGTTGCGCCTAGCGGTGGCGGCGGGTATGCACTACACCGAAATCAATGGTGTGGCTTTGGCTCCAGTGGTTAGCCTGCTCTACACCAGTTTAGGGGTGGACGGTTTCACTGAAATCGGCGGCGCTAATATGCAAATCAATTACGCTGATAACGCTACGCTGACCTCAGAGCTGGGCATTAACGCGTCGAAGCTGTTGGTCACCAATGAGTGGACTATTACACCCAGCGCCAGTCTTGCTTGGAGTCATGAATATCTTGAAGAATCTGAGCAGGCAATGGTTAAATTTGCCGATCAATCCTTTGAGCAGAATGGCTTCGAGCGCAATCAAGATCAGGTTAAGCTTGGTTTAGCTGTCGAGGCAATCAATAGTGAGGGTGTTATTGTTGGTGCAAGCTACAGAGCGTCAATGGGCAGTGACTTCACGAGCAATCAGGGTTCTGTAACCGTTCGATATGAATTCTAATTGAATGGCCTGTTAGCCTGTATAATCTCTATCCAGCAAAAAGCCCCTGTAATCATTAGATTGCAGGGGCTTTTTGCTTTTCCCTTTACTGCTTTTTAGCCAGTTTTAGCCAGTTCTAGATCACTCAGCAACAGAAACTCAAATACTCCAATACTCAAATACTCAAATACTCAAATCCATAAGGTTGTAGTTTTTAAGTGACGCCTTAACCTCCGCATTCCACAAAGGCTTTTCAGTGTCATTGGCTATTGGTGCATAGTCATAGGGTACTTCGCTTGGGAATCTCTGCTTGCGTGCCGCAATGGCTATGCCAATTAGTCTAGAACGATGTTTGATAAAGGCTTCATCAAAGGTTGCGGCTTCCGCATGCAGGCCAGCACCTCGCACATTTAGCACTGATGCCATTGGGTGGAAACCAAAGTTGACCGTCACCCTTTTTTCCAGGCCGGTATTGGCGAAGGATCCATGGAGTATTTGGCGGCTATTGATAACCACATCACCAGGGTTACAAATAATAGGTATGGCTTCCGGAAGACGCTCAGTGCCTGCCTTAGAAACCAGTTCGACAATATTCACTCTACTGTTCTTGTGGCTGCCGGGCACAACCCAGACGCCATTCACTGCAGTACTGCCGTAGACTTGGCCCATAAAGTTAAAGCCATGAATATTCTCGTCAAAGACCGAGCTGTCCCAGTGGGTGTCGCCATCCTGATGCCAGGACACTGCGGCGCCAAGCCCTGCATCTTTAATAAACAAACCCTCATGAAAGGGCACAAAGTCCTTGCCGTTAACTGCTTCGGCCATTTTTAAAAGCCCTGGATGTGCGTATGTCCGCAGGCAGGCATCTGAATACTGTAATGAGCCACCCAGGTATAGCGGCGTCGCCTGTGGAGCACCTTCGCCCGGCTTTGGCTCAAATAATTTAACCTGATGACGGCCATTAAGCATCGCTGTGCCACCCAGTGGATCTGATAGTGGCTTTGCCCATTGCAAGGCAAACCCTTCTCTATCAGAACCCAGAGCGGGCCTGCCTTTAGCGTCTAGTATTGCGCCCATCGCAGTGGGGAAATTTTCACGCATTTGCTCTATATCGTTTTTCAAATCATTGAGTTCGTCTTTACCTAGAGCATTCTCAAAAATATAGAAGCCATATTTTGAATAGGTTTTCAGAATATCAGGGTGAATATCGCCGTTCTCGTCAAAGCGAATAGGGCCACGGTTTGGCAGGGCTAGGGCTTTCTCTTGACCCTGAATAAGATATTGCTTCATTTGCTCAGCGTCGTCACCGTAGTAGGCGGCGCAAGCGTCGATAGATTGAGTAATGTCTTTGAACATGGGAGTTGCCACCTTGGATATTCTGTTTTTATTTTTATTTTGAGTGAGTATATTTCATGGGGCTCGTCAGGCCAACCCTCAGGGGCGCGGCATTGGCTGAAACAGTCTGCGTTCTCTTAGGGGGGCTTTTCTGTCATGATGATCGACTCGATTATCCGCAGAGTTAAACGATAATCAGATAGTCAATAATAACGATTCCGGCGGTGTTTCCGTTTAGCTGGAACAGCTAATAAGGCCTCGGGCATTTAGTGGCTTTTTCTTTTTTTGGGAGGGGGGATTAGTATGGTCGAAATACTGTCGATAGCGATTGCCGTTACTCTAATAACGTCGGTGTTTATCTGCCTCAAGTGGCGCAATAGTCGCTGCATGGGTCAAACACCACTGTCTCTAGTGGCCTTTTCCGCGATCTTGTTTACCTCTGGCCTGGATGTTGGGCTGATTATGTTTCCCCTGGTCGAGTTCCCCGTCTACGCTGCAGAGGAAGCCTATAGCTTCACCAACCCACTGGCGATTGAGTTTGGATTTTGGGGCTTCCTGGTCTGGGCTTTCTATTTTTTGACCACCTTTTATTTTTGTATAGTGGAGCCGAAAGTCGGGCTGTTTCAACTCAGGCCGATTCGCTGGATTAACAATCTGATTGTCATTGCCACCTGCGCCTTTACAGCCTTTCTGTTTCTCAGCTATGCGCCCAACTATATCAATGGCATAACGCCATTACAGAAGTACAGTTTGGTCGGCTTTATTATCCTGATGGCGGTCTGGTCGAGCACCGAAATTCGCTATCTCAAGATACTCAGCCTCGCCTCCAGTGGCTTGTTTTTGCTGCTCAATATTGTGATGCTCTTGGCCTCTGGTGCTTCTATAAATGAGTATCTAGGGACTCTGAGCAATATCGCGGGCTACTTTGAAAACATTCATCGTTTTGTCAGCCCAATCAGTGATTACCATGGCTGGTATCTATTCTGGTGGTTTGCCTGGAGCATTATGATTGGTCAGTTTGTCGCCCGATTTGTCGGTGGTCTTAAGGTCTGGCAGCTCATGGCAGCACTGCTGGTGATTCCCTCCATTGCCATAGCCCTGTGGTTTGCCACGCTCTACTATTATTTTGCCAACGGTATTCCGGTGAACGGAGTGCTTAATGCCGCAATGGTTATAGTCGGAGTGATCTTTGTGATCAACTCTCTGGACTCATTGATTAGGTTGTATACCGATAATTTAGCTCTTGGCGTGGATAGGGTAGGTCGAGGAAAATACGTTCTTGGCAACTGGTTGTTAATCGCCTCATTGGTTCTGTTATATCAGTTTACGCCCTTTGAAATTGAGTGGGTGGGACTGATTGTTATCGGGTTGTATCTAGTCATCTATATACTGCTATTTAAGGGTCGTAGAGAGTTAGCCGAGCGCTTTTCTATCGAACAAAAGGCTATTTAAGTCAGCTTCTAGTCAGTTTTAAGAGAATGAACATAATGCAAAAGCAAAAAAACATTGATTACATTGTTGTAGGTGCTGGCTCTGCGGGAGCCATTGTCGCCTCACGTCTCAGTGAAGATCCTAACTGTGAAGTGCTGCTGGTTGAATATGGTGGCGGCGATGGCAGTGTCTTTGTGCGTATGCCCTCGGCATTGGGTATTCCCATGAACAGCAAAAAATATAATTGGGGTTTTGAGACTGCTGAAGAACCCTATCTGGACAACCGCCGAATGAACTGTCCGCGAGGCAAAGTGATAGGGGGTACCTCGTCTATTAATGGCATGGTCTATGTGCGCGGTAACGCGGCTGATTTTGATCAGTGGGAAGAGCAGGGTGCCAGCGGCTGGAACTATCAAAACTGCCTGCCATACTTCAAAAAATTCGAGAATCATCAATGTCGCGACACAGACTATACGGGCAATTCAGGCCCAGTTGCGATCAGTGATGGCAACAATATGCGCAACCCACTGTATCGTGCTTTTATCGACGCAGGAGTCGAAGCGGGTTATGGGGAAACTCAGGACTACAACGGCTACCGTCAGGAAGGCTTCGGGCAAAAGTTTATGAATGTGGACCGCGGTATTCGTGCATCCACTGGCTATTCCTATCTAAAGGCCGCTAACAAACGCTCTAATCTAACCATCCTTAAGCATGCACTGGTTACGCGAATTGTCTTTGAGGGTAATACAGCCACGGGTATTGAATGCAAAATAGGCGGTAAAAGTAGGCTATACAACGCCCAGAAGGAAGTCATTATCAGCGCTGGGGCTATTGGCTCACCGCAGTTGCTTCAGGTGTCTGGGATAGGCCCACGCAAAACTCTAGAGGCTGCGGGCATTGATCTGCTGCATGAGTTGCCCGGTGTGGGTGAGAACCTCCAAGACCATTTGGAGTTTAACTTTCAATATCACTGCAAGCAGCCTATCAGTCTAAACTCAGAGTTGGGTCTGTTTAAAAAGGGCTTAATTGGCGCGCGTTGGTTGTTATTCAAAACCGGCCTCGGGCGCACCAATCATTTTGAAGCCTGCGCCTTTATTCGCTCCAAGGTGGGGGTTAAATCCCCGGATATTCAGTATCACTTTTTACCTGGCGCCATTACCTATGATGGTTCGGTTGCGATTAAAGGTCATGGCTTTCAAGTCCATGTGGGACACAATAAGCCTACTAGCCGCGGCCATGTGCGAGCGCTGTCTGGGGATCTGAGTCAGCACCCAGAGATACTGTTTAACTACTTGGAAACAGAAATCGATCGTCAAGGATTTCGTGACTGTGTCCATTTAACTCGAGAAATTATGCGTCAGCCGGCCATGGATGAGTTTCGCGGTGAGGTGATTCAACCGACTAATGAAGTGCGGACAGATGAGCAGATTGACGCCTTTGTTAGAGCCTCTGTAGACAGTGCCTATCATCCCTGCGGTACCTGTAAAATAGGTGTTGATAAGATGGCAGTGGTGGACTCAGAACTGCGTGTGCGAGGTATTAAAAACCTGCGGGTTATCGATGCTTCAGTCTTTCCTACCATCCCCAATGGCAACCTCAATGCACCCACTATGATGCTTGCAGAGCGCGGCGCAGATATAGTCAAAGGGGCTCAGTTGCTGCCTTCCTCAGGGGTTCCGGTTTATACAGATATGCGCTGGCAAGAGCGGCAGCGAGAGGCAATGGCTGAACGCTAAACTCTTATTCTTATTCTTATTCTTGCGATCTGAGTATCAGTA
>CAWLBR010000117.1:0-7565 GCA_963855085.1 Gammaproteobacteria bacterium | reverse complement strand
GAAATTCGGCGGACTCATAGAGCTTGCCCATCACGAGGGAACCGTACCAAGCCATATTGGCCATATCGGCAATGCTGTATTCGTCACCGCAGAGATAGTGGTTGTCAGCAAGATGCTGATCCAACAGGTCAAGCTGGCGTTTTACTTCCATGGTGTAGCGGTCGATAGGGTATTCGAGCTTTTCCGGGGCATAGGCGTAAAAGTGACCAAAGCCGCCGCCGAGAAAGGGCACACTGCCAATATTCCAAAATAACCAGTTGAGGCACTGAGTGCGCTGGGCTGGTGCTTTGGGGATAAAGGCATCAAATTTTTCCGCCAGGTAGAGCATGATCGCGCCAGACTCAAAAACCCGCGTTGGCTCAGTAGTGCTGTGGTCCATCAATGCCGGAATTTTCGAGTTGGGGTTGACCTCGACAAAGCCGCGGCTAAATTGCTCACCTTCTTGGATATTGATTAACCATGCATCGTACTCGGCGTCTTTAATGCCGAGTTCGAGTAGCTCTTCTAAGAGTACCGTGACTTTTACGCCATTGGGGGTTCCTAGGGAATAGAGCTGCAGTGGATGTTGGCCTACAGGCAGTGCCTGCTCGTTGGTGGCACCTGCGATAGGTCGGTTGATGGCGGCAAATTTGCCACCAACGTCTTTGTTCCAGGTCCAGACTTTTTCTGGTATGTACGCTGTGGTGTCACTCATAGTGATTCTCTTATGATGTTTTTGTGCTTGCAGTTAAGGCTCAGTGATTTTGAGTATGGAGCTCGCAGTGTCGTTTTTGGTTTTATCTTGACACGGTTTGGGTCATTATCAAATGTAAATGTACTGGGTTTTAGCTTAGACGCAGATAGTGGCTTGGAGCGGTGAGCCCATTATGGCATTATAAGTGTCATAATTTGTGGGCGTTAGTGCTGTTAAATAGCACAGCTGTCATCTCGAACCGCATAGTGGTCATCCTGAGCGCGGCCGAAGGTTCTCCTGCAAGTTGGCAGCGGGCGCCATGTAGATCCCTCGTCGCTTCGCTCTGTAGGGATCACATAGATAAGTTAGGGCAGTGTCGGGATGGCATAGCTGTCATCCTGAGCGAAGCCGAAGGATCTCCTGCAGAGTTGCAGCGGGCGGCATTGAGATCCCTCGTCGCTTCGCTCTGTCGGGACGACTTAAAAGCTGGTTGAAAGCGCAATATAAAACACTAAAAAACTGTCGTTCTGTACCTACACGACAAATAATAAGCATCATATTTACTCTGGAATACAAGTTTATGTCTCAAGTTAACTCGTTAGACGAAGCCAAATTACTCGCCTACCTCGAAGCCAATGTTGAGGGTTTTATAGGCCCCATTAGCGTCAGTAAATTTGCCGGTGGTCAGTCCAACCCGACATTCAAAATCGATGCCGCTTCTGGTAGCTATGTACTGCGTCGCCAGCCTCCCGGTGAGCTGCTCAAGTCAGCCCATGCTGTTGACCGTGAATACCGTGTGATCAAAGCATTGGCGGACACTGAGGTGCCGGTGGCCAAGGCCTACCATCTCTGTGAAGATCGCGAGATTATAGGTTCGATGTTTTATCTGATGGAGTTCTGCGAAGGCAATATTCACTGGCGTCCTGAGCTCAAGGAAATAGAAACCCCTGAGCAGCGCAGCCAAATGTACGATGAGCTGATCAAAGTGCTCGCCGCTATCCACTCGGTGGACCTGGAGAAAGCAGGGTTGACCGACTACGGCCGCCCCGGAAACTATTTCCAACGTCAGCTGGATCGCTGGAGTGCTCAATACCGCGCCTCGGAGCTCGGCACCATTGATGAGATGGAACGCCTAATGGTGTGGCTCAGGGACAATATGCCGGCTGACGATGGCAAGGTAACTCTAGTCCACGGAGACTACCGTCTCGATAACCTGATGTATGCCGGTGATAATTCAAAAGTGATCGCCGTGCTCGACTGGGAGCTGTCGACTCTTGGCCATCCCTATGCGGATCTCGCCTATGTGGTTATGGGGATGAAACTGCCGGCCTCACAAAACAAAAATGTGGTGGGCGGTGTTGGTAATATTGATTGGGTAGCTCAGGGCATACCTACAGAAGAGGCGATCGTTGCCCGTTACTGTGCGCTGTTGGGCATAGACCAAATTGATAACTGGAACTTCTTTATGGCCTTTAGCTTTTTCCGTTTAGCGGCTATCTGTCAAGGAGTCGCCAAGCGCGCAGTGGACGGCAATGCGTCCAATGCTGCCGCTGATGATGTGGCTGCGATGGTGCGACCGCTGGCTGAGTTGGCTATGGACTATATTGACTAGTTCAACGTTGAGTTGGCCCTTTAGTTAGGGGCCTAGTTAACGAATAGTCTTGCGCTGCAGTACGAGGGCGTCGAGTAAGGCCGTTAGGCTCAGCAGTATCAAGCCGACCAGCAGGCGCAGGTCGGCGGGATAGAAACTCACCTCGGTTGGATAGGCGATAGTCTTCTCAAGTGCGGCTAACTTAAAAGCGTGCTTGTTTTTCAGTTCTGGATTGCTGATAAGTTGCATAAACGAGCGGCGACTGCGATAGCGAAACAATGCCCCCTGGTCCCATTCGTCGGCACCCTCAAATTCCTCCATGCCGCTGATATCTATGGCTCTATAGACTGCATCGCCAAGATAAACGGGATGACTGGCGAGTGCTAAAAACTCGGGGAAAATATGCTCCATATAGCGCGCCATTAACTGGTCAGAGTTCTCACCTGGCTGCCCACCCTGCACATTAGGTGGATTTTCATTCTTATCCAGTGCATTGACCATTAAAAACTGGCGGCCACTGTCGTTGCGTAAAAACTCTTCGTAATAGCCGAGACTCTCGGGCGTGGAGCCATTTTCCTCCATGGTCACCATCCAGGTGTCAATTTCTTGGTCGCTGAGCGGGCCACCAAAGTCTGTATACCAAAACACAAATAGCGCATAAATTATGCCGCTAGCTAACCAAGTTTTTTGACGTATGCCCACCATAGATTCCTCTGGAAAATTATTTTTTTAAGCGTAACTAAAATTACCCAAACTAAAATTACTCAAGCTAAAATCACTCAAGCTAAAATCACTCAAGATAGTGCTGCAAGATACCGCGAGAACCATAGACGTTTATGATCTCGGCATGTTCTTGCGCACCGATTTTTACAAGCTCATCTTGAACATGCAGTCGCGCTTTATTGAGTCGTTTTTGAGTTCGTGCTTTTGTTGGGCCAAAGCCATAATCGTATTGGTAGTATTTTTCGCCTGCTGCTGCAGCTTGAATGTTGGCTGTAGCAAATTGCAGATAGCTGCATTGGATATAGTCCAGAATAACGCCGAGCGTAGCGGGCAGCTCGTCATTAGCTTGCCAGTCGTCGGCGTCTATTGGGTCGTGACTAAAAAAATACTCTGTATAGTCAGTCAGCATTTGCCTGTGTTCACCGAGCCAGCTTACTGGTTCAGGATCACATAAATAATGTGCTTTAAAGGCGCCTGCTAAGGCAAAGTCGGCCAGACAGGGGCGCGCGCCGAGAAGAAATTTGTGCTCTGAAAAATGCTGCCCAAGGGCCTCTAGCATGAGCTGAAAGTCGGCTTTAACCGCCGACCCTTGATCCGGGCCAACACCGTTATATTCACAGGCAGCTTTGCCAAAGCCCTGATACATAGCCTCGCCAACTGAGCTGAGCTGTTGTAGCTCCTGATTGCTGAGTGGCTGGTCAATTGAGCGATCCAACATCATATTGGCGCCAAAGCGCGGGCCGACCCATTTTACATTGTCAGGATAGCACCAGCGGCTGTGAACACAGCTGCGCCCCAACCAATGATTAAAGGCATCTTCGAGGATAAAGCAGCTGGCTCTCTGCAATGGAGTTTGCGGAATAACCGGATTGTCGGCAAAGCGCTGGTCGAGCATAGGGCCCAGCGCAATAGTGTCATTTAAAATCCAGTTTTCCGGGGTTTGCAGCAGTGGAATAAAATGTGTGCCAGCCCGGGTTTCCAGTTCGGCTCTGCGCTCATGGGTTTTAAATAACCATCGATAGGGCACTCTCTGAAAGCGCAGTTGCGCCTCAAGTTTACGGGTGAAAAAACTCAGTTCACTGCCGATTAATTGATATTCCCCTAGATACATTTCGCTGCCTTTTTTAATTGTTGTTTTAGTGCGAGCCAAACTGTTGTGGCGGCTTGACAATATATCAAGCTATAAAAATCAGTTCATCGATTAGATCGACTAATCAATCGACTACGAGTTCGACTACGAGTTCGACTATGAGTTCGGCTATGAGTTCGACTAAATGGGTTAGTTAACCGCGCTTTTAGGCCAGTGTATTTTCTATCCTTCATGATTATCACTTTATGCACCATAAGCGGTTGATTTACTTCCGTATAAAATGGCATTATATATGCCAATATAGAATTAGTCCCCCTAAACTTACGTGAATTGGAGTAGAAGAAATGGGTTTCCCAATGTCAGAAAAAAGCCACGCGTTAAACGTCAAATTAGAAGCCTTTATGCAGGAGCATATTTACCCCCGTGAGCATGATTGGCAAGAGTTTACTCTAGACCAGAATAATCTCTGGCAGGTGCCGCCCTGGTTTGATGGGCTGCGTGAGAAAGCCAAGGCCGCGGGACTCTGGAATCTGTTTCTGCCTTCAGAATATCAGCCCTGGAGTCCAGGCTTAAGCAACTCCGAAATTGCACCGCTGTTTGAAACTATGAGTAAGGTGGTTTGGGCTCAGTCGGTATTTAACTGCAACGCCCCAGATCGCGGCAATATGGAAGTGCTGGCTAAATATGGTACTCCAGAGCAGCAGGCGCAATGGCTTGAGCCACTGTTAGCCGGTGATATTCGCTCTGCCTATGCCATGACTGAACCCCAGGTGGCCTCATCTGATGCTACCAATATGGAACTAGCAATCACCCGTGATGGCGATGAGTATGTGCTCAATGGACGCAAGTGGTGGACCACCAATGCGGTAGGCGATCGCTGCAAAATCATGTTGGTGATGGGGCGTTCTAACCCGGATGCACCGCGACATCGCCAGCACTCGACTATATTGGTGCCGCGGGATGCCCCAGGCATTAGCCTAGTCCGTGCACTGCGCGTATTTGACAGCTACCACTCTCCGGGCGGTGAAGCAGAATTCCTGTTTGAAAATGTCCGTGTGCCGGTGAGCAATATGATTAAAGGCGAGGGCTGTGGTTTTGAAATCGCTCAGGGTCGTCTGGGGCCGGGTCGCTTTCAGTACGCGATGATGTTTATCGGTATGGCCCAACGCTGCCTTGAACTGATGTGTGCTCGCGCCGAAGAACGTGTCGCATTTGGTACCAAATTGAGTAAAAAAACCAGTGTGCAACATGAGATCGCCCGCTCTCGTTGCGATATTGAGCAATGTCGTCTGTTGACCTTGCACGCTGCTGAAATTATGGATGAGCAGGGGGTTAAAGCAGCGATGCCGTATATTTCGATGTTAAAGATCGTCGCCCCCCAAATGTGCCAAGACGTAGCCGATCGTGCCATGCAAATTTTTGGTGGCGCCGGTGTCTGTCAGGACACAATGATTCCAGAGGCATTTACTGCAGCACGATTCTGTCGTATCGCCGATGGTCCTGATGAAGTGCATATGTCGCAGTTGGGCAAGCTGACTATTCGTGATTTGGTTGGCTAAGGTCAAAGGTCAAAGGTCAAAGGTCAAAGGTCAAAGCAATAGGGCCACAGAAACTGGCGATCAATAATAAAAAAGGACAGATAACCGTGGTATCTCCAAAGCGCATTACCTTAATCGGTGCAACGCCATCCCCCTACACCCATAAAATGGTGGCTCTGTTGCGCTACCGGCATATTCCCTACAACGTTATGTGGGGCGTGCCGGAGGAGATCTTGCCGAAAATGGGCATTGAACCGCCCAAGCCAGGTCTGTTGCCAACCTTTATCTTTGATGACGAAAATGGCGAGGCCAAGGCGGTCTGTGATTCGACGCCGATTATCCGTCGCCTAGAGGGGAGTTTCCCCGGGCGTTCTGTGCTCCCAGTTGATCCTGCATTGGCTTTTATTGACTATTTGCTAGAGGACTTTGCCGACGAGTGGTGCACCAAATATATGTTCCACTATCGCTGGCACCCAGAGGCGGACGCGGATAATGCCGGCACTCTGCTGCCTCTGGGCTACAGCGTCAGCCTACCCACTGAGCAGCACAAACAGTTCAAGCAACATTTTACCCAGCGCCAAATTAGCCGCCTCTATGTGGTTGGCTCCAACGACATCACCGCACCCATTATTGATGCCAGCTACAGACGCTTTCTCGCCGCCATGGAAGCCCACCTGGCCGGGCAGCCCTATATGTTAGGACAGCGTCCCGGCGCTGGAGACTTTGCCCTCTATGGGCAGTTAACTCAGTTGGTGGGCTTTGATCCGACGCCGCGGGCAATTGCCCATGAGGTGTCAGCCCGCACAGTGGCCTGGGTGGATCAGATGGCAGATTTGAGCGGTTTAGAGGCTCAAGAGACTGAGTGGAAACCTCTCGAGCAGCAGCCAGAGTCTCTGCGCGGTCTGCTCAATGAGCTTGGACGCATGTATGTTCCGGCACTGTTGGCCAATGCTCGGGCGCTGCAAGCTGGGGAGAAAAACTGGCAGACGGAGATCGATGGCGCAACCTGGCGTCAGCAGACATTCTCTTATCAGGCCAAGTGCCTGCAGTGGATTAATCAGGCCTATATCGAGCTCAGCGATAAGGATCGCCGTCGAGTAGATGTAGTGCTCGAGGGCACTGGCTGTGAAGCACTGTTCCTCGGGTTGTAGGTCACTTGACCTTGCGCCGCAGAATGAGGCCTATTTGGTTCGCTAGACTGACTAAAGAGCAGAGTTGATTTAGTTTTGACAGTATAATGACATATACTGTGCGCCTGTCTGATGGCGCTGTATTACGCTATCGAAAAGGCCATTTATCTGCTGGGCGCGAAGGCAACAAAGGAAATAGAGGCACTATTATGACTACCCCATTGACCGGTGCAGCCCCTGACGGCCGCCGCCAGCGCAGTGAACGCAGTAAACAGGCGATTATTGAGGCTATGCTCGACATGATCGGGGAGGGCATCTTGATCCCCACGGCACAGCAGGTGTCCGAGCGGGCTGGTGTGGGTATTCGCAGTGTCTTCCGTCATTTTGAAGATATGGAAAGCATGTTTGTTATGGCGGACAAGGCGCGTCGAACCCGCTATGAAGATATATTTTTGGGCGGCGACCGCAAGGGAACACTTGAGCAACGCATTTTACATGCGGTGGAACAGCGCGCCAAAGGCTATGAACTCTATGGCAATGTGATACTCACGACTCTGGCGCAGCGCTGGCGCTTTGCTATCTTACGCAAAAACTATGAACGCTATCAGCGTGGTTTGCGCAAAGATCTTCATGACTGGCTGCCGGAGTTGGAGGCGCTCGATCTGAGTTCCCGTGAAGCGGTGCATGGCATTGCCTCTTTTGAGTTTTGGAATCGCCTGCGTGATCATCAGGGGCTGAGTAAAAAGGCCGCGATAGAGGTTGTGGTGAAGATGTTAAATGGTTTGCTGCTCCTTAAATAAAGAGCGAATTAAAGAGCGAA
>CAWLBR010000116.1:0-7624 GCA_963855085.1 Gammaproteobacteria bacterium | reverse complement strand
TTCTCAAAACTGCCACCGCGGGCCAGGCCCACGGAGCGCAGATATTCAAACTCGTGCATAAAACCAAAGGTTCGTGCGCGGCTGACTTCTTTTACAAAGGAGGTGCTGGAAAAATCAATACTGGCGGCGAGGGCCTGTGTTTTAAATACCGGGTGATCAAACTCAATTTCGAAGTTCACTTTAAAGCCATTAAAAGGCTTAAAGGTAACCACTTTGTCATCCTGACGGATGGTGACATCCCGGGTTACGCGAATAAATTTCTTCGCTGCGTCCTGTTCGCGGATACCCGCCGATTGCAGTAAAAATACAAAGGGGCTGGCACTGCCATCCATAATTGGCACTTCAGGGCCGGAGACATCGACAATCAAGTTATCTATACCTAGGCCGGCAAAAGCCGACAGCAAATGTTCGACGGTGCTGACACGCACATCGCCATTCATCAGGGTAGTGGAGAGTTTGGTGTCGCCGACATTTTCAGCTTTGGCTTGAATTTCTACAACGGGAGTTAGGTCGGTACGGCGAAAGACAATGCCCGTATCCGGTTCAGCAGGGTGCAGGGTCAGGTAGACCTTGTCGCCGGTGTGGAGACCCACGCCAGTTGCACGTATCACGTTTTTTAACGTGCGCTGCTTTATCATACCCAATCTCTCTCGCTGAAAGCTCGGGATATTACCAGAGATACCCCCTATCACCAAGATTTTAAATCTGAGGCGAAGGTGACAGGGGGCAGTGTTTCTAGCGCTTTTATCAGTCCGCTTGCTTGCGCAAAAATGCTGGAACGTCTAGATAATCGAGCTCTGGATCAGAGTGCAAATCCATCTTGCGCGCCGTGGATTGTCCAGCGCCCTGACCGCGACGGGTGACAGTTGGCTTAACCAGGCTATCGTAATCCACTTCACCACGTGAGGTGCGCGGTGGGTTATCCACGACTACACTCATTGGCGGACGCTTCTCACCAGGCTCTTGAAGGCCGGTGGCAACCACTGTTACTCGCAGGCTATCAGTGAGTTCTGGATCAAATACGCTACCGACAATAACGGTGGCATCTTCGTCAGAGAAGTCGCGGATAATATTGCCCACATCTTCAAATTCACCCAGAGTCAGGTCATAACCACTGGTGATATTGACCAGAATACCTTTGGCACCCTGAAGATTGACATCTTCCAACAGTGGGCATTTGATAGCGCTCTCTGCGGCGATAATCGCGCGATCTTCACCACTGGCTTCGCCAGTACCCATCATCGCCATGCCCATTTCGGACATTACAGTGCGCACATCGGCGAAATCGACGTTGATCAGGCCTTCGAGCAAGATCAGATCAGCGATACCCTGAACCGCACCGAAGAGCACGTTGTTAGCCTGTTTAAAGGCATTCAGTACAGTCATGTCTTTGCCGAGAACCTGAAGCAGCTTCTCGTTAGGCACGATAATCAATGAATCGACACGCTCTTTAAGCTGAGCTATGCCCTGATTGGCAATATCCATGCGCTTGCGGCCTTCGAAAGCAAAGGGACGCGTGACTACACCGACGGTAAGAATACCCATCTGCTTGGCCACTTCAGCGATCACCGGTGCTGCACCAGTACCTGTACCGCCACCCATACCAGCGGTAATAAAGACCATATCGGCGCCTTCAATAGCCTGGGCAATACGCTCTTTATCTTCCAGAGCGGCCTGACGACCGACTTCAGGATTGGCGCCAGCACCCAGACCTTTAGTCAGTGTTCCGCCGAGCTGCAATACAGTTGCATTGCTTAGGTCGTTGAGTGATTGGGCATCGGTGTTTGCACAGATAAACTGTACGCCGTCGATATTGCCTTCCATCATATGACGGACTGCGTTGCCGCCACCGCCGCCGACTCCGATTACTTTGATATCTGCATTCTTTGGAATGCTCTCTACTAATTCAAACATATGTTTCCCCTTGCGCCTCTCAATTAAAAAATAGCCATCAACATTGATGACCTTTTATAAACCACCCTGGGTCCAGTTTTTGAGCTTGCTAAACCAGCTCTTCGACGGACCCTTTCTTGACTCTCCCGCACTCTGCTTGCGCTGAGCTTGGGCTCCAAAATGCAACAGGCCAACACCGGTTGAGTAGATCGGATTATTGACTATATCCGAGAGACCCTTGATGTTGACCGGTGTGCCGATTCGTACTGGCATATGGAAGATTTCCTCCGCCAGCTCAACCACACCTTCCATCTTTGATGTGCCGCCGGTCAGTACTACACCTGCAGCAATCAATTCTTCAAAACCACTGCGACGTATTTCCGCTTGGATTAGCGTAAATAGTTCGTCGTAGCGTGGTTCGACCACTTCGGCAAGAGATTGACGGGACAGATCCCGGGCCTCTCGATCGCCAACGCTGGGCACTTTAACGGTCTCTTCTGGACGGGCCAGTTTCGCCAGTGCACAGGCGTATTTAATTTTCAGCTCTTCGGCATGGGGCGTCGGTGTACGCAGCGCCATGGCGATATCGTTGGTCACCTGATCACCGGCTATTGGAATAACGCCTGTATAGCGAATGGCGCCCTCGGTGTAGATGGCGATATCTGAAGTGCCGCCGCCAATATCCACCAGTGCCACACCGAGCTGCTTTTCATCTTCGGTGAGTACTGCGTCACTGGACGCCAGTTGCTCCAGCACTATGTCTTCCACTTCCAGACCGCAGCGACGAATACATTTCTTAATGTTCTGGGCAGCGTTAGCGGCACAGGTCACCAGATGCACTTTCGCTTCAAGACGTACGCCGGACATACCTATGGGCTCGTGGACGCCTTCCTGGTTGTCGATAATAAATTCTTGAGACAGCACATGAAGGATTTCCTGATCTGCAGGAATCGCTACTGCTCTGGCGGCATCCAGAACTCGATCCACATCCAGCTCCTGCACTTCACGATCGCGAATGGCGACAATTCCGTGAGAGTTAAGGCTGCGAATATGGCTGCCGGCAATACCCGCATAGACCGAATGGATTGAGCAACCGGCCATCAATTCAGCTTCTTCAATGGCGCGCTGAATTGAGTTGACCGTGGCTTCGATATTGACCACCACGCCCTTCTTCAGACCAGAGGAGGGATAGCTTCCGGTACCTATAATTTCAAGTTCACCACGCTCGCCGATAGAACCGACAATAGCGACGATCTTTGAGGTGCCTATATCCAACCCGACGATCATGTTTTCTTCATTTTCACTGGCCATACTCTTACCTCACCAACTCTCTGTTATGCCTGAACAGGGGCTGTATTGTTTAGTTGCATGCTGTCTTGTGTGCTGTCTTGTTCGAAATCTTTATCGGTCGTGCTTTGCTGCAACGCCAACGCAGTCTCGCGCCAGGCAACAGCCAATCCATTGGGATAGCGCAGGTCTACAGCTGCGATATTTTTGACATACTTATTTAGGCCCGCAGCCCAAACCAGATTAAAGCGGCGGATCTTTTCGCTGAGCTGATCGCGGCCAATCACCATGCGTAAACCAGGCGCCGTGTCTATATACCAAACACCTAAACTATCGCGCTGCAACTCGGCAATTTTCAGTCCGGTGGGAACCAACAATTCAGCCATCAGCTGGTAGTTCTCCATCATCTCGCGGGAGCTAGCGGTATCGGCTCGCAGCACTGGCAGTGCACGCAGATGGCTGTTATTTTCAATAATTAGCTCTTCACCCAGGCGATTGAGAAAGCCTTTTTTGCCCCAGCGGGCGATGGGCACTTCTTCAGTCACTTCAACTTTCAACATGGACGGCCACTCGCGACCTATGGTCACATCCCTTACCCAGGGATGTTCTCTCAGTACTTGCCTGAGGCCAGCCAAATCAACGCTTAAGAATCCGCCATCCACTTCGCCAGCGAGCAGTTGGCTCAGCTCAGCGGGCTGCAAATAAGTGAAGTCACCGCCGATCATCACGTTGGTCAATGGCTTATCAATTTGCTTATAAAGCAGGCTGCCGCCATAGCCCACTAGGGCCAACACGCTAACCAACATAATCCGCGCCAGATGGTTGCCCGCTGTTTCCAGCAGAGAACCTGAATCCTGATCGCTGCGACGATTGGCATTGGCCATTAGAGCGCCCCCGCGAGAATTTTCTCGACCAACTGATCAAAATCCAAACCAGCGGCTTTGGCCGCCATGGGTACCAGGCTGTGACCCGTCATGCCTGGCACAGTGTTAACTTCCAGCAACTGGAATTGACCCTGGTGATCGACCATTACATCGACCCGGCCCCAGCCGCGACAGCCAACTGAGTCAAAGGCCTGATGACAGAGGGTTTGAAGCTCTTGCTCGCGGCTTTCAGACAGCTCACTGGGACAGAGATACTGGGTTTGATCAGAGAAGTATTTCGCCTGATAGTCATAAAAATCAGCATTCGATTCAATGCGAATAGAAGGCAATAGCTGGCCATCCAAAATCGCCACAGTGTATTCCGGGCCTGGCAACAGTGGCTCGGCAATCACGGCGGTGTTGTACTGGGAAGCATCTGCCCAGGCTCTGTGTAACTGTTCTGGAGTTGCAGCGCGGCTCATGCCAATACTGGAACCCTCGGCGGCGGGCTTAACCATCACTTGGCCACCCAGACGCTGAAGCTCTGCGGACCAATCCGAATCGGCATTGAGCAGGGCAAAATCTGTGGTGGGCAAACCTATGCCCTGCCACATTTGTTTGCAGCGCAACTTGTCCATGGCCAGAGCCGAGGCCAATACACCGCTGCCTGTATAGGGAAGTTTGAGATATTCCAGGGCACCCTGAAGTGTGCCGTCTTCACCGCCTGGGCCATGGAGGGCAATAAACACCAGATCCAATTGATAACCGGGGAGTGATTGCACCAGATTGTCGCCGGCATCTATGGACACTACATCGACGCCCAAATTTTGCAGCGCCTGGTGTATGGCTTCTCCACTCATCAAAGAGACTTCCCGTTCTGAGGAGGTGCCGCCATAGAGCAGACCGACGCGACCGTATTGCTGGCTCATGGGGTCCCCTCGCTGTCTGCTGCTCGGCTGTCTGCTACTAGACTGTCCGCTACTAGACTGTCCGATGCCGGGCTGTCCGCTACAAGACTGTTCGCTACAAGACCGAGACCCAGACCGCCATCGGCGAGCATTTCTACTAGCTTGCTAACGCTGCCTGCACCCTGAGTAATCACTAAATCATTGTCCCGAACCAGCCCCTGTAACAGGGCAGGAATCTCTTCGATGGTCTCTGCATAAATCGGGTCCACAGTGCCGCGCTGGCGGATACTGCCGGACAAGTTTTTGCTGCTGGCACCGGCGATCATCTCTTCACCGGCGGGATATACAGCCAACAGAATCAATACATCCACCTCGGCCAATACTTTGACAAAGTCTTCGTAGAGATCGCGGGTGCGGGTATAGCGATGGGGCTGGAAAATCATTACCAGGCGCTTGTCGGGCCAGCCGCCGCGCACGGCATCTATAGTGGCTTTGAGTTCTGTGGGGTGATGACCGTAGTCATCTACCAACATCGCGCTGCCACCGCTGTCGAGCTGGTAGTCGCCGTAAATTTCAAAGCGTCGACCTACACCAGAGAAACTCTTTAGGCCCTGGATAATGGCACGATCTGAGATGCCTTCATCACTGGCTACGGCTATGGCCGCCGCCGCATTCAAAGCATTGTGACGACCGGGCATATTGAGGCTGATTTCTAGCGCTGCCAGTCCGTCCGGACGTTCAATAACAAACTTCGAGCGACTCTGTTCGACGCTCAGGTCGCGGATACGGTAGGCCGCATCGTCACTAAAGCCGTAGGTGAGCATGGGTCGTGCGACGTCTACTAAGAGACCGCGAATCACTGGATCATCGATGCACATCACCGCCAAGCCATAAAAAGGCAGGTTGTGTAAAAATTCTATATAGGTCTTGGTCAGACGACTGAAGTCAAAATCATAGGTTTCCATATGATCGGCTTCGATATTGGTAACCACTGCAACCATGGGCTGCAGGTGCAGGAATGAGGCATCGCTCTCATCCGCTTCAGCGACCAGATAGCGACTGCCACCGAGCTTGGCATTAGTACCGGCGCTATTCACTCGACCACCCACTACAAAGGTCGGGTCGCGGCCATCTTCAGCTAAAATAGCGGTGATCAAACTAGTGGTTGTGGTCTTACCATGAGTACCTGCAATGGCGATACCATGACGGTAGCGCATCAGTTCGGCGAGCATTTCGGCGCGGCGAACCACTGGAATACCCTGGGCACGTGCCGCAGCAATCTCGGTATTTTCAACTGTCACTGCAGAGGATTTCACCACTACGTTAGCGCCCACTATGTTGGCCTCGCTGTGGCCGATAAACACTGTGGCGCCCGCAGCTTGCAGGCGTTGAATACTGGGTCCCTGACTGATATCAGAACCGGAAATTTCGTAACCCTGATTGAGTAATACTTCGGCGATGCCACACATGCCACTGCCGCCAATACCGACAAAGTGAATACGCTTGATACGGCGCATTTCCGGTGGCTGGAAGTTAGTTTGATCGGGCATTGGCCACCTCCAGGCAGACATCTGCGACGCGCTCTGCTGCGCCAATTTTAGCTAGCTGACGAGCATTTATAGCCATCTTCAAGCGACCTTCGCGATCTGCGCAAAGGCCCGTGATCTGACCAGCCAGCAATGCTGGGGTTAGGTCGCTCTGGGGCAGTATCAAGGCAGCACCCTGGTCAACCAACAGTTGCCCATTAACGGTTTGGTGATCATCAATGGCAAAGGGAAAGGGAATTAACAGTGCGCCTAGGCCAGCACTGGTGAGCTCTGCTACGGTCAGGGCACCGGCACGACAGATGGCAAAGTCAGCCCAACCATAGGCTTCATCCATCTGATCAATAAAGGGAACCACTTCGGCACTCACACCAGCGGCAGCGTAGAGCGCCTGAGTCTCGGAACAGTTTAGCTTTCCAGTCTGATGGCGAACCTGGGGCCTTTGCGCCGAGGGAATTAGAGCCAGTGCAGCGGGCAATATTTTATTGATCGCCAGGGCGCCGCGACTACCACCCAAGACCAACAGTCTGGGCAGTCCTTCACGACCAGCCAAACGCTGTTCCGGAGCGGCCAGATTAGTAATCTCTGGGCGCACTGGATTGCCGCACCACTCACCTTTTGGCAGCGCACCGGGGAAGCCTTGCATCACCCGCTGGGCAATTCGCGAGACCAGCTTATTGGTAGTGCCGGCAACAGAATTTTGTTCATGTATGACGATTGGAATACCTTTTAAGCGGGCTGCCACAGCGCCGGGGCCGGAGGCAAAGCCACCCATACCCAGAACCACTTGAGGCTGAAAATCGCTGAGCACAGTCAATGCTTGGCGAATTGAGCGCCACAGCAATAGCGGTGCTTTTAATAGAGCACTGAGTCCACGACCGCGGATGCCTTCAATATTTATGCAATTCAATGTAATGCCAGCCGCGGGAACCAGATCCGATTCAATACCACGCTGAGTGCCGAGCCAGGCAACTGATGCATTGGCTGCGCGCAGTTGATCAGCCACGGCCAGGGCGGGAAATACATGTCCGCCGGTGCCGCCAGCCATAATCATGACGCGACAGCTTGTCGCTAAAGTATCTCTAGATAAGGTGCTTTTATTAGCGACCACGGCGCACCCTCCTAACAA
>CAWLBR010000115.1:0-7666 GCA_963855085.1 Gammaproteobacteria bacterium | reverse complement strand
TGCTTTCCAAAGCCTTTGCCGACAGTCTCGGTGTCGAACTGGTGGTGCAATCAAAGCCTACCCTTCACGCCCTGTTACTCTCAGTAGGTGGTCCCGAAGGCAATTTCGCTGCGGCCAATATTACCGTCAACGAGAGCCGCAGCAAGACACTGCACTTTACCGATCCCTATATGCAGGTGACCCAACACCTAGTCTATCGCCGCGGCTCTGCGCGACCGCGCTCCCTCGGTGATATAGACGGCGATCTGCTGGTACTAAAAAGCTCATCCCACAGCGACCAACTCAAACACTGGACGGAGCAGTATCCAGAGCTGCAATGGCGCGAGGACAGCAGCAGCGAAATGAGCGAGTTGCTACGCATGGTTCACGACCGCGAGATCGACTACACAGTGGTGGACTCACTGGCCTATTTAGTGAGCCGACATATCTACCCCCAGGTGCGCAGGGCCATCGATATTTCCGACCCCCAGCCAGTAGCCTGGGCCTTTCCGCGGCACGGTGATGGCACCTTATTGGCTGCGGCCAATCGCTTTCTCAGTGACTACAGTGCCAGTGGCAAGCTCGAGGCATTGAAAAATGATCTGCTGGAACAGGCCGAGAATTTCTCTGTAGCGGGCTCTCAGCGCTTTGGCGAGCTAGTCGAAAAAAGGCTGCCAAATTACGAGCCACTGTTTAGAGAGGCCGCAGACCAGTTTGGTTTTGAATGGCATTTATTGGCCGCCGTGGCCTATCAAGAATCACATTGGAATCCAAAAGCACGTTCGCCCACTGGCGTGCGCGGCTTAATGATGCTGACCCTAAATACAGCCCGGGAGATGAAGATTAAAAACCGTCTCGACCCACAGCAGAGTTTGACTGGCGGTGCCGCCTATCTGTCGAAACTTAGGTCGCGGCTACCTGATCGCATCAACGAACCAGACCGCACACTACTGGCACTGGCTGCCTACAATGTCGGCTTTGGACATATGGAAGATGCGCGCATTCTCACTCAACGCAATGGACAGAACCCGGATCAGTGGGAGCATGTGCGGCAGCACTTGCCCAAACTGAGCAACAAGCAGTATTACCCATCACTCAAGTACGGCTATGCTCGGGGCAATGAGCCGGTGATCTATGTGGACAATATTCGCTACTACAGACGCTATCTGGAACTACATGAACTCTCTCAGCAATTGGAAGTGCAAAATGGAGAAGACCAGCAGCTAAACAACGAATGGGAAGACTCCGCGCCCTCATCACTCTAAAGCTTTAGGATTTGAGAGCTTCAGGATTTGAGAGCTTCAGGATTTTAGAGCCCTAAGATTTCAGAGCTTTCTCCGCCGCTCGCTTGGCGCGAAAGAAACCGCTCATAATCGCACCGCACTCCTCAGCCAAAACACCCCCCTGCCAATCGATTGAATGGTTATAGTGGGACTCGTCCATCAGTCGCAACTGACTTTCCAATGCCCCCGCGCGAGGCTCTTTGGCACCAAAAATAATCTTCCCTATACGGGCATGGACCATGGCGCCGACACACATGGTGCAGGGTTCAATAGTGACATAGAGATCACAGCCACTTAGGCGATAGTTACCGAGGTTTTTTGCAGCATTGCGCATGGCGATAATTTCAGCATGGCCGGTGGGATCACAGCTGGTTATAGGCTGGTTGTAGCCCTCGCCAATCACCAAGCCGTCTCTAACAACCAGAGCGCCAACGGGCACTTCCCCCACAGCCGCTGCCTGATGCGCAAGCGCCATGGCACGACCCATAAATTCTTCTTCTAAAGACACATCAACACCTTTACTGGAAACTCACTATGTAGCCACGCGCCAATCGCGTAAACTCGCAGTCTTTATTCTGGCTTAGAGCCGTCACCAGACGCTATAAATAGCTGAAGCCCAAGGACCCATCTCTCGCCATGCCGACAACAACAAGCAATCTCAGCCCGGCACAGCCGATCAGCATTAGCCCTGACTGGAAAGTACAGCTAAGCCAAGCGGTTACATCCATAGATGAACTGCTGAGCTGCTTAGATCTGGCCCCAGAACATTTATCGATCAGCCAACAGGCGGCCTCAGAATTTGCCCTCAAGGTGCCGCGGCCCTTTATCGACCGTATGCAACCAGGAAATCCCAGAGATCCACTGCTGCTTCAGGTGCTACCGGTCACCGCCGAAATGCAGCAGAGTCCAGACTACAATAAGGACCCCCTGGAAGAGAGCAAGCACAATCCTATCGCGGGCATTGTACATAAATACGCCAATCGACTGCTGCTGGTTATTAGCCCAGCCTGCGCAATCAACTGTCGCTACTGTTTTCGCCGCCACTTTCCCTACGATGAAAATCGTCAGAGCAAACAGCAGTGGCAGACTGCACTGGACTATATTCGCAGTGATAAAAGTATTAATGAAGTGATTTATAGCGGCGGCGATCCCCTCGCCGCCAACGATATATTTCTCGCTTGGCTAACCACAGAAATTGCCGAGATAGGCCATATCAAGCGACTGCGTATTCACACAAGACTGCCTGTAGTGATTCCAGCGCGCATAGATCAGGGATTCTTAAACTGGGCCACAGCCACCAGACTCAAACCCATTGTGGTGCTGCATATTAATCACGCCAATGAAATTGATGCCGAGGTTGCCAGTGCAATCAAAAAATTAACTGACGCTGGTATGCAAGTGTTAAACCAGTCAGTGCTGTTGCGAGGAGTCAATGATAGTGCCCTGACATTGGCGGAATTGAGTGAACGATTATTTGACTGCGGCGTGTCGCCTTACTACTTACATCTCTGCGATCCAGTTGCTGGGGCGCAGCATTTTGATCTCGACGACAGTGTCGCCAAGATAATCTATGGCGAGTTACAGTGCCTACTGCCAGGATTTTTAGTGCCTAAATTGGTGCGCGAAATACCTAATAGACAATCAAAGACTCTTATCATCTGACTAGAGAGCTAGATTTAAAAGCTTATAATGAAAGTCTAAAAGATACTGCGCACCGATTATCAGCGGTGCTGCAAATTACATGCGCATCAGAGCACAGATTTTATTGCCGGCGGGATCACGCAGATAAGCCAAGTACATATCACCCATACCGCCGCCAGCGCGAACGCCTGGAGCGTCTTCACATTCAGTGCCGCCATTAGCCAAACCAGCTGCATGCCATGCATCGCCCTGCTCGGTGCTAGTGACATTAAAACCAATGGTGCTGCCATTGCCGTGACTTGCAGGCTGGCCATCAATCGGCACACTCAAAGCAAAAATACCGGTCTCGCTCATATAGAAGCAGCGACCCTTTGGGTCAACTGTACCTGGGCCAAAGCCTAATTCACCCATAGTGGCATCGTAGAATTTTTTTGACTCTTCGATGTTATTAGCACCGATCATAATATGACTGAACATAATCTCTCTCTTATTTTTATAATGTGTGTTTTAACCCAGTGCTTTAACCGAGTGCTTTAACCAAGTGCTTTAACTTGAGTATTTTTAAATCCCGCTCTTTATCGAGAATTCCAGCCGCTTTTGCAAGGTTTAAATTAACCAGACAGCTAAGAAGTTGATCTCGCCCGGGCAACATTCGAGTTGGTAGGCTTACCCAACAGACCAGAGATAGACTGCCCCACTGCAATCAGCTTATCCAAATTTATGCCTGTGGAAATACCCATACCCTCAAGCATATACACCACATCTTCACTGGCCACATTGCCGGTCGCATTCAACGCGTAAGGACAGCCCCCCAATCCCGCCACCGAGGCGTCCACCGTGGCAATGCCGTATTCCAGTGAGCTGCAGATATTGGCCAGGGCCTGACCATAGGTGTCGTGACAGTGCACAGCCAACTTATCGGCCGAGGTCTGCAGCAACAGATGATCTAAAAGACGCCTGAAGTGCCCCGGGGTGCCAACACCTATAGTATCCCCAAGGGAAACTTCATAGCAGCCCATATCAAACAGCGCCCGAGAAACCAAATCAACCTGCTGCGGAGCCACCTCGCCATCATAGGGGCAGCCAACCACGCAGGATATATAGCCGCGCACCGCCACGCCCTGATCTCGGGCCGCCTGCATAACCGGTTCAAAACGGGTCAAACTTTCGGCGATGGTGCAGTTGATGTTTTTCGCTGAAAAGCCCTCAGAGGCCGAAGCAAAAACAGCCACCTCGGTAACGCCAGACTCCATGGCCCGTTCAAACCCTTTGAGATTCGGTGTCAGTGCCGCCAATGTCAGTGCCGACAAGTTCAGCCCCGGACTCGACCTTAAGCCAGCAAAGACCTGATCGCTGTCGGCCATCTGCGGCACGCTGCGGGGATTAACAAAGCTGCCGGCCTCGATATAGCTGACACCAGCGTCGATCAAGCCGTGGATAAGGTTGATTTTGTCTGCGCTTGAGACCGGCGCTGATTCATTCTGCAGGCCGTCTCGGGGGCCTACTTCGACTAGCTTTACTGTCTGCGGAATAGTCATCTAATTACTCTCCTATCCAAGATGCACTGCGTTTTGCGAGAAAGGCATTTAATCCTTCGCGGCCCTCTTGGCTGCCACGAATCTCAGCAATGCGACGGCTGGTTTCCGCGACCAACTCATCGGTTATGGGCGCTCCTGCCACATCAGCAACCAACTGCTTGGCTGCCGCCATGGCCGCGGGGCCATTAATGAGTAACTTTTCAACCATTGCTTGAATACGATTATCCAGCTCGGCTTCCTCGCAGAGCTCGCTCACCAGCCCCAACTCCAATGCTCTGGCAGCAGAAAACCGTTCCGCGGTCATGCAATAGCGACGCGCGGCACGGGGTCCGATTGCTGCGCAGACAAAGGGGCTGATCACTGCAGGAATAAGACCCAACTTGACCTCGGATAAACAAAAGCTCGCAGCAGGTGTAGCCAAGACTAGATCACAGACCGCGGCCAGACCCACGCCGCCACCGAAGGCCGCGCCATGGACTCGAGCAATGGTTGGCTTAGATAGGCTGTTAATACGTCGAAACATCGCTGCCATTAGGGTCGCGTCGCGCTGATTTTCTTCAAAACTGTAGTCGGCCATACGCCGCATCCAACTTAGATCGGCGCCAGCGGAAAAGCTGCGACCGGCGGCCTGCAGGATCACAATGCGCACAGATGGGTCAGCGTCCAAAGCGTCGAATATGGCACTTATCTGGGCGATCAGCTGATCGTCAAAGGCATTGTGCTTGTCTGGGTTATCGAGAGTGACGGTGGCAACACCGCGGTTATCCGTTTCCGTTATTACCATTTGCTGAATCACTACTTTGTCTACCTCATTGGTTAAATTGCCCAGCCCCCCCCATTAAGACCTCTTAGAGAGGGGAACAGGGACAGACATTGAAAAGGATTGTATTAGCAACCATGACGACAGGCCAATCAATCTAGCCCTGCTCACCAATCTAGGCTGCTGAGTCAGTAAGTAAGCGGCTATAAGTAAGCCGCTAATAAGTAGCTTACTTATAGCAGCTTTTGATAGCAGTTTCTCAGCAACTGCTAAACAAACAAAATCCGCTGAGAGCTCGTCGCCAAGACTCTCCGATCGGCAAATATTGCCCTTAAAAAATCTCCCGCTGCAGATCGTCGTCACTGTGCTCTAGGGGCAGTTGGATTTTACTGAGTCTTAGCATAGGGCTTTTTTAGTTGCGTTAGTCGTTTTAGTGATGCTGTCAAAACGCGATATAAGTATGAATAAATTGTCGGCTTTGGACGCTAACGAAGTGATTTTTTAGTGATAATATCGCGGTCGATTTTCCATGCAAGGAAGGTCGTTTTACTAAAAAACAAAAAATGTAACTTAGTACCAACCAATAATAAGGGGAACATCATTAAAAAACTCACTCTCAGTTTGTCCACCGCTGCAGCAACCTTAGCGATGGCCATCAGTGCGCCAGCACTGTCACAAGGTTTAACGCTCGAAGAAATCATAGTCACGGCAACTAAACGTGCCGAAGGGCTACAAGAAGTTCCCATCGCTATCTCAGTAATGAGTGGTCAAGAGATGAGCGCCAAAGGCCTCACCAAGATGGAAGATCTGTCCATGTACATGCCCAACGTACATGTGGCTGAAGCCAGTGCTGGTACGCAGATGTTTATTCGCGGTATTGGTTCAGGTGTCAACTACGGTTTTGAACAGTCGGTCGGTACCTTTGTCGATGGCGTCTACTTCGGTCGCGGCCGCAGTGCCCGTGGCAAGTTCCTCGACATTGAGCGCGTTGAAGTCCTGAAAGGACCACAGTCAACGCTGTTCGGCAAAAACACCATTGCCGGTGCATTGAACATCACCACTGCTCAGCCTACCGAAGAATTTGAAGGCTATGTCAGTGCCGGTTACACCACTGAATTAGACGCCATGACCATCACTAGCGTGATCTCCGGCCCACTGAGCGATTCAGTTCGCGGTCGTCTGGCTGTGCGTGGCTATGAAGATGAAGGCTATGTGCGCAACCTCTCCGCCAATGGCGTCGATGGCCCGCAGAATGAAAGCGTCTATGCTCGCGCCACTCTTGCTATAGATGTTAACGAAGACTGGACTGCCACGATCAAAGCCGAGCACGGCTATGTGGATATTCTCGGTCGCCAAGAGTTGATTTCAGATACTGATCTTTCAGTTGGTCCGTCAGCTGCGCTCTACGGTTCACCTTTGGGTTCAACCAATTTTGAAGCTGGATTTGGTTACACTACTTATGAGCAAAACGTTCGCGATTTGCCACTATTTGATGATACTGAGTCAAATATTTTCCAGGTAACTCTGGACGGTGTTGCTGGCGAACACGGCGTTAAAGCGGTTATTGGTTACACCGATTACGAGTTCACCAACAGCCTGGATTCTGACTACAGCCCGTTAAAATTATTGAATCGTGGTCGCAACGAGCAACACGAGCAGTTCAGCGCCGAGCTGATTATCAGCTCCCCGAGTGACGACAAGTTCGAGTACCTGACTGGTGCTTTCTACCAGACTGAAAAACTGTCTAACGATCGTTACACTCACGTTGATCTGTCAGCAGTCGGACCGTTACAGAACGGTGTATTTGCTCTGTTGAATGCGGCCAGCGATGGCACAGGACCCTTACCATTGGGCGTAAGTTTTTCCCAGGCAGTTTTGGGTGGCAATTTAAGTGCAGCGACTCAAAGCGGCATTTTGGATGCCACCGCACGCAGCTACTTTGATCAGGATGCCGACAGCTGGTCAGTTTTTGCCGAGGGTACTTACAATATCAATGATAGCTTGCGCATTACTGCTGGTTTACGTTATTCAGAAGACGAAAAAGACATGTCTAAGGGCGGCACAGTGGCTAACATTGACCCAACTGCAGCGTCCTCTACCTTGGTCGTGCCTCAGCTAGCAGCGGTTTACGGTCAAGCACTCAAACTGGCTACTGTCCACGCTTACACCAGAGATCGCAAAGAAGATCATGTCACTGGCCACGTCAACTTGCAGTGGGATATGAGCAACGATGCAATGGTCTACCTCGAGTTGGGCAACGGCTATAAAGCAGGCGGATTTGACGAAGATAACGGCATGGGTCGTGAAATCGAAACCGTTAACGGCGTTACCGATGATCTGGCCGACTTTGAAGATGAGTCTGTTGAGACTATCGAAATTGGCGCCAAAATCAATCTCGCCGATGGCCGTGGTCGTCTGAATATTGCCGCATTTAGCAGCAACTATGAAGATGTTCAGGTCTCTAC
>CAWLBR010000114.1:0-7690 GCA_963855085.1 Gammaproteobacteria bacterium | reverse complement strand
ATAAGCACTCAGCGCTATAAAGGACTGGGTGAAATGAACCCTGGCCAGCTCTGGGACACTACTATGGATCCTGATGCTCGACGCATGTTACGCGTGACTATCGAAGACGCCATCGCTGCAGATCAGATGTTTACTACCCTAATGGGTGATCAGGTTGAGCCGCGCCGTGAGTTTATTGAAACTAATGCCCTGTCTGTGGTCAACTTGGACGTCTAATCTGTCGCTAGTGATTCGCTCCAATATAAAAACGCCGCCTTCAATCGAGACGGCGTTTTTGTTTGTCTGCTTTATACATAGGGGCAAGAGCTGAGAGAGTCCTTTTTTTACCTAGAGCCGTCAGCCGCCTAAAGAGCCTCGGCGATCCACTTGTGTGCTTGCTCGGTTAACTCCCGAGGTTTGCCATTGGCGGTATCTATAGGAGGCCCAATCACCAGATGAATCGTGCCTGGCGTTTTTAGCCAGCTATCCGCAGGCCAGCAGCGCCCAGCATCGTGGCGTACTGGCAGCAGTTGCACGCCAGCGGTCTTGGCCAATGCCGCGCCACTAGTCATAAAGGTGCCCACCTCTCCAGTGCGAATACGTGTCCCCTCAGGGAAAATAACCACATTGATGCCCTGGCCTAAACGCTGCTTACCCTGCTTTAACACTTGTCGAATAGCGCCCCCCGGGTTGGAGCGCTTAATGGCGATGGCTCGCATAAAATAGAGCCCCCAACCAAACAGCGGGATCCACAGGAGCTCGCGCTTGAGAATCATACTCGCAGGAACAAACAGAAACTGAAGAAAAAAGGTTTCCCAGGTGCTTTGATGGTTGCTGAGTACCACACAGGCGTTAGCTGGAATATTTTCTCGACCATGGACTTTGATTTTGACGCCACAGGTCAGGCGCAGCCACAGCATTAGCATTCTATTGCCTGAAGTGACAAAGAGTTGGCGATAGCGAAACGGCAACAATCCCACTAAGCAGAGTGCGAGCAGCATTAGCAGGACCAGCACCACCAGCCCAACATAAAAAACAAAGGCTCTTATTCCCTGCCAGATTTTCATCATTCCATTGATCCTGCCCATTAGCCGCTCCCCGCTGCTGAATTCCTTTGTTGCTATTAGCTAGTACTATTTCTTAAGGCCCAAACCGAGCCTTACTTGCTGACTACCAGATGTGAAATATCGGCAACATTTAAAAACAACTGACGCAGGCTGTGAAGCAATGCCAATCGGTTGGCGCGAATTTCAAGGTTATCCGCCATAACTAATACCGTGTCGAAAAAGCTATCCACTGGCTCGCGCAATGTTGCCAGAGCGGCGAGCACGCCCATATAGTTGCGCTCTTTTACAAGTGGCTCAATTAGTCGGGTTAAACGCTCAATATCTGCTGCTAGCTGAGTCTCTGCTGGGTCTTCAAACAGAGTTGGATCAATCTTAGGGGCAATATTAGCCTCACCCTGCTTAACCAAAATATTCAACACACGCTTATTGGCTGCAGCCAATGCCACCGCTTCAGCGACGCGCGAGAACTCATCGACAGCCTTAACTCGGGCATCTATATCCAGTGGATTAGAGAGCCCCAAGGCAGCCACTGATGCAAATACCTCAGGAGTGACTTTTTCATCACGATACCAAGACTTTAGGCGCTCAGTGACGTAAGTAAGCACTTGCTTGCATATGGCATATGAGGTGTCAGTGAGGGCTAACTGATGTGCCGCTGCGGCAATGGCAACTTTCAGGTCTATGTCTATATTGCGCTCGATAATAATACGCAATATGCCCAAGCTGGCTCGTCTTAACGCAAATGGATCTCGCGACCCTGATGGCTGCTGGCCAATACTGAAGATACCCACCAAGGTATCCAGACGGTCAGCCAGAGCCAGTGCCGCACCAGCAGCACTAGCTGGAATGGTATCGCCAGAAAAACGTGGCAGATACTGCTCTAATAGGGCCTCGGCAACGGCTGGATCTTCACCGTCATTGAGCGCGTAATACCGACCCATAACGCCTTGAAGATCGGCGAATTCCCCAACCATTTCGGTTACTAGGTCAGATTTACAGAGTTCACCCGCACGGCCTGCGACAGTCACATTTGCACCTACAAATGGTGCCAAGGTTTTCGCTAGTTCGCTAACTCGGGCTGTCTTGTCATAGACAGTTCCAAGCTTGGATTGGAAGACAATCTTGCGCAGCGATTCGCGCCGGGCCTCAAGTGTGGTCTTTAAATCAGTGTTATAGAAAAATGCGGCATCGGCTAGGCGTGGTCGGATGACTCGTTCATTGCCGCTGATAACCTGCTGTGGATCTGAGCTAGCTATATTGGCCACAGTAATAAAAAGGGGAAGAAGCTGATTGCTGCCATCCACGACATGAAAGTATTTTTGATGCTGTGCCATCGATGAGATCAGGGCCTCGGCGGGCACCTCTAAAAAGTGCTCCTCAAAGCGACCCATTAATGGCACGGGCCACTCATTTAATGAGGTGACTTCTTCGAGTAAATCTTCGTCGATCACGGCCTCGCCATTGGCAACCTTCGCCGCTGCCACAACACCTTGACGAATCAACTCACGACGCTCAGCAAAATCCACCATTACAAAGGCGTCTTGTAGTGCGTTGCGATAAGCGCCAGGGGATGTGATTTCAATGTTGCCAGTGCTGTGAAAACGGTGACCGCGGCTAAGATTGCCACTGGTCACACCGAGAATATCAACGGCGACGATATCACTGCCAAACAGTATTACGGCCCACTGTACTGGCCGGACAAATTCTTGACGGCTGCGGCCCCAGCGCATTGGCTTGGGAATCGGCAGGGCAGCCAGTGACTGATTAATAATATCGCCAAGAAGGGCTTTGGTATGGCTACCGGAAATAGTCTGGCGAACGCAAAGCTTGTCCTGTTGGCCATCGTTTTCCACTAGCTCTGCCAGAGCCGAGACTTCGAGGCCATTCTTCCTGGCAAAGGCTTCAGCAGCCCTGGTTGCCTGACCCTCAGCATCAAAGGCTACTTTGAGCGGCGGCCCCCAGCTGACAACATCCTCGTCCGGAGTCTTTTCGGCCAGATCTGTAATCAACACTGCCAAGCGGCGTGGTGCCGCGAAGGTTGTCGTGTTGCTAAAGTGTAGTTGTTTATCTTTTAAGCCCTGGCTAATACCACTGGCAAAGGTCTCGGACAGCTGACGCAGTATTTTCGGTGGCAGCTCTTCAGTGCCAATTTCAACTAGAAAATCTTTACTCACTTTGAGGCTCCCGCTTTCTTTTTGGCTCGTTCCTGTTTAGCCAGCTCCTGTGCCTTTTCTGAGGCGACCCGGGCGATGACTTCTTCAGCAAGATCCTTGTCGGCGAGGGGGAAGCCCAGTGCTAATCGTGAATCAAAATAACCCTGAGCAACGGCGCGGGACAATGTACGCACGCGCAAGATATAACGCTGACGCTCAGTCACTGAAATCGCATGGCGCGCATCCAGTAGGTTAAAGGCATGGGATGCTTTCATTACCATTTCATAGGCGGGCAGGGGCAGGCCAGCCTCAGTCAGTCGTATGCTGTCTTTCTCATACTGATCAAACTGGGCAAACAGCGCATCTACATCGGCATGTTCAAAATTAAACGTCGACATCTCCACTTCGTTTTGATGGAACACATCGCCGTAGGTTACGTTGCCCTGTGGCCCATGAGCCCAGACCAAATCATAGATACTGTCGACACCCTGAAGATACATAGCGATGCGCTCTAGACCGTAGGCAATCTCGCCGGTGACCGGATAGCACTCAAGTCCGCCAGCTTGCTGGAAATAGGTGAACTGAGTAATTTCCATACCATTGAGCCAGACCTCCCAACCGATTCCCCAGGCTCCCAGCGTTGGCGATTCCCAGTTGTCTTCAACAAAGCGCACATCGTGCACCTGGGTGTCTATTCCCAGGGAACGCAAGGAACCTAGATAGAGTTCTTGAAACTCGGGTGGCGAAGGCTTCATGGCCACCTGAAACTGGTAGTAATGCTGCAGTCGATTAGGGTTTTCACCATAGCGACCGTCAGTAGGGCGGCGGCAACCTTGAACATAGGCACTGTTCCAGTTTTCCGGGCCAATGGCGCGCAGAAATGTCGCCGGATGAAAGGTGCCAGCACCCACTTCCATATCCAGTGGCTGAAGCACTACACAACCCTGGTCAGCCCAGTATTGTTGCAGTCTGATAATTAGCTCCTGAAAAGTTTCAGGGGGCGTGCCGACATTGCTCAAGGTGAATACCTGCGGGTCTGAGGAACAGTTAAAAGGTGATTTTTATCGCGAATGGGCAATTATAGAGGGACAGCTCAATAAAGAAAGGCCGGAGGCGCGCTAAAGCGCCAATTAAAGTCCCCGAATTACAATCAGTTATGGATATAATACCCGCCTTCACGCAGGTGGCAGCAATATCCTGCTCAGCAAGCATCGATTTACTATTCAGAGGAATGGATTCAATGGTACATGTACGACACGGCGAAAAGGTTCGCAAAGCAGTATTTCCGGTAGCCGGTATGGGCACACGTTTCCTGCCAGCAACTAAAGCCAACCCGAAAGAGATGTTGCCGGTTGTCGACAAGCCATTAATTCAGTACGCGGTTGAGGAGGCAGTAGAAGCCGGTATTACCGAGATGATTTTTATCACCGGGCGCAACAAGCGCAGTATTGCCGATCACTTCGATAAAGCTTACGAGTTGGAACATGAGCTGGAAAAGAACAATAAAACCAAGCTTCTGCATATAGCTCAGAACATTGTCCCCAAAGGCGTTAGCTGTACCTATATTCGCCAGAACGAAGCTCTGGGTCTGGGGCATGCTGTATTAACCGCCGCCCACCTTATTGGTGACGAGCCCTTCGCAGTGATTCTCGCCGATGATCTTATCCACGGCGAAAAAGGCGCTGTTCGACAGATGGTTGAGCAATACGAATTTTACAAAAGCTCGGTTATCGCAGTACAAAAAGTCCCAGGACCAGAGATTTCTGCCTATGGCGTGATCAGTGGTCAGCGTCAGGCCGACAGAGTTCACTTGCTGGACAAAATTGTTGAAAAGCCAAAATTTGAAGATGCGCCCTCAGATATGGGTGTTACCGGTCGCTATATCTTTACGCCACAAATCTTTAAGCACTTGGCTAACTTACAGCCGGGCGCCGGTGGCGAGTATCAGCTCACCGATGCCATTCAGACATTGCTCACCGAAGAGCAGGTACTGGCCTATGAATATACTGGCACTCGCTATGACTGCGGTAGCAAGATGGGTTTGCTTAAGGCCAATATTGAACTAGGCTTGCTGCATGGCGAAATTGGTGAAGATCTGAGGGCTTACTTGCGCGACGAGCTTATCGCCAAGCTTTAATAAAGACACTGTGATAACCGTCACAATCAGCTCGATTAGTGAGAGGAGGCTAGGTAACAGGAATGGAAAATTTTATTCTAGTGCTACTGTACCGCAGCTTTGCGTTTCTGCCCCTCAGCCTGAGTCGCGCATGTGGCCGTGGTCTAGGGTGGTTAGCCCTTACGTTGAACCTATCACCGGTGCAGATTACACGGGTCAACCTGCGGCTCTGCTACCCCGAACTTTCGGCTGATGCCATTGAACAGCTCTGCAAGCAGCATATGCTGCACTTGGGTCAAGTCTTTTTAGAAACCCCCCGGCTCTGGGATAGTACGGCAGAATGGTTGGAAAGCAAGATACTCTCTGTTGAGGGTTTAGATTTGCTGAAGGAGGCACTGGCTGACGAGTCCGGAACTGTTCTAGTTTGCCCTCATCAGGGCAATTGGGAAGTGGTAGGCCCCTGGATTACTCAATATACCAAGCTGACAATACTCTATGATCCGCCAAAAATTGCCTCTCTGGGACGCTGGATAAAAATCTCGCGCGAGCGATCCGGTGCAACATTAGTACCCGCGAGTATAAGAGGTGTTGCCGCGTTGACCAAAGCCTTAAAGCGTGGTGAGACTACCGGCATTTTACCTGATCAGCAGCCAGCACTTGAAAGCGGCATTGTGGTGCCCTTTATGGGGGTTCCCGCGCTGACTATGACTTTAGTTACCAATCTGGTCAAGCGGTCAAATAGCCGGGCGCTTCTAGTTGCGGCCCTGCGTGAGCCAGGTGGTTGGAAACTGCATTTTTTACCTGTCAGTGAGCAACTTTATAGTGAGGATCAGGTTACAGCGATTAGCGCATTAAATGACGATGTGGCTCGTATTGTCGCGCTGGCACCGGCCCAGTACCAATGGGAATACAAGCGCTTCCGTAGGCAACCCGACGGTCGTGACATCTATGCCAAAGACGCATAAAAGTATCCATTCTTCAGCGCCACTGCACTTTTCCGATACGGCTACCTGGCAACCTTTTACAGCGGTCAGTGCCAGCCCTGTTCCGCCCTTTTGGCGCGATTGGTTAATGGACCCTGGGTCCTTGACCCAGCGCCTACTCGAGGCCAGTGATGGTCAATTTAAGGTTGAGGTATTGAGCCAGTCTCTGCAGCGCCCCAGCCTCTCGGAGCGTCGCGCCCTGTTTCTTCCAGAGCATCGCCTGGCGCTAGTGCGCGAAGTCATTTTGATGGGTCGCGGAGTGCCATGGGTGTTTGCCCGGAGTGTTATTCCCCTGCAGACCCTGACTGGTCGCTTGCGTAAATTGCGTCATCTCGACAACAGTCCTCTGGGAGCGCTGTTATTTAGCGACCCAAGCATGAGCCGTGAACCATTACAGTGGGCCTGTATAGAGCCCAATGGGCAGCCACTAGCGGCGCAGTTGGAGTGCATGGACCAACCGGTATGGGGACGTCGCTCGGTGTTCAAACTGTCGGCCAAGCCGATGCTAGTCTGTGAAGTCTTTTTGCACGGCTTTTTATCAAACGCGCCATCCGCTATGTCACCGAGAGTTTCATTAGGCGCTTCATTAGGAGCCAAGCCCCATGACTAACCCCTCAACGGCTCACCCCTGGCTGCGCCTGACACGTTTGGATAAACCTATAGGTACCTATCTGCTGTTGTGGCCGACACTTTGGGCGCTGTGGTTTGCCAGTGCCGGCCAGCCGCGATTAGAAAATTTGCTGATCTTTGTTCTGGGTGTCGTGGTTATGCGTGCCGCTGGTTGCGTGATCAATGATTATGCCGACCGTCATGTAGATGGCGAAGTTGAGCGCACTCGCCACAGACCCTTACCCTCAGGAGAAGTTCGCGCCAACACCGCGCTGGCACTATTTTTTGTCTTACTGTTGGTCGCCTTAATACTGGTTCTACTGACTAACGAAATGACTATTACCCTAGCATTTGGCGGCGCGGCAGCGACAACGCTCTACCCGTTTTTAAAGCGCATCACCCATTGGCCACAGCTTGGTCTGGGCATAGCCTGGGCTTGGTCCACACCCATGGCCTTTGCCGCCCACAATAGTCAGCTGCCGACTGAGCTCTGGGTCATATTTGCCGCGATCGTTTTGTGGACTATCGCCTTTGACACCTTTTATGCCATGGTCGATCGGGAAGACGATCTGCGCATTGGCATCAAATCTACAGCTATCTTATTTGGTCGCCACGACTTGCTCATTATTGGCTTGTTGCAGTTTGCTGTGGTGTTGCTGATGGTGACAGCGGGCATTCTGTTTGATCGTGGGCTGATTTACTTTGTCGGGCTAGCGGTGGCGGCGGGGTACTTTATCAATCAGCATCTGGTCAGTCGCGGAAGGGACCGTGATGCCTGCTTTA
>CAWLBR010000113.1:0-7881 GCA_963855085.1 Gammaproteobacteria bacterium | reverse complement strand
ATGTGGTCTGCTGTACCGGTAATTTTGCCCGCAAGACCGGTGAAATGGTGGGGCTGGATATCCCTGTTATCCCTGTAGAGCATCAGTACATTGTCACCGATCCGCACCCCGATATTTTGGCGCGCAAGGCGCAAGGGCTCCCTGAACAGGCCGTGCTGCGTGATTCTGATGCTGGCTATTATCTGCGTGAAGAGGCCGGTGGTTTTATTCTCGGCCCCTATGAAGAAAACGCTCCCTGCTGTTATGTGGATGGCCCCAGCGAGCACTCGGAATACGAGCTATTTAATGGCGACCTCGATCGCCTGATGCCCCATATTGAAGCCTGTATGAGCCGCGTTCCGGGCTTTGCCGAAGTGGGCATCAAGACAGTCTATAACGGCGCTATTGCCTATACCCCAGACGGTAACCCGATTGTTGGCCCAGCTTGGGGTTTAAAAAACTTTTGGCTCAATGAGGGTCACAGCTTTGGTATCACCGCAGCCGGCGGTGCCGGTTGGCAGTTGGCGGAATGGATTGTCGACGGTGAACCGACAGTGGATATGATGGGTGTTGATCCCCGTCGCTTTGGTCCCTATGCAACCCGTGGCTATCTGCGCAGCAAAAACGAAGAAGCCTATGACCATGTCTTCAAAAATCACTATCCAGATGAGGAGCGCGGGGCGGCTCGGCCACTGAAAACCGCTCCCTGCTACGATCGTATGAAGGCGCTTGGCGCGGTATTTGGCTCGGTTTATGGCTGGGAGCGACCGAACTGGTTTGCCCCTCCCGGATACTCTCTGTCGGCTGAAGATTTAGATAAGTCAGATACCCTGTGGAATAAAAACCATTCGAAAGCCTTAGCCGATGGCCGCATTGTGGAAAAGAATTCCTTCCGTCGCTCTAATTACTTTGATTTCGTCGGTGAGGAATGTCGCCATGTGAATGAGCATGTTGGTGTTCTCGATATGTCGGCATTCTCCAAAGCCACAGTCACAGGTCATGGCTCAGAGGCTTGGTTAAATAGCATTGTTGCCAACAATATACCCAAAGCCATCGGCCGCATTGGCCTCTGCCATATGCTCTCCAAAAACGGTGGTGTGCGAGCTGAATTCACGATCTACAAACGTGCTAAAAACAGCTATTACATGGTCTTTGCCGGCGCTCAAGAACGCCACGACTGGGATTATCTAACCAAGCTGGCACCGCGAGATGGCTCGGTTAATCTGCAAAAAATTACCACCCAGATGGGTGTGCTGGTAGTGGCTGGTCCCAAGTCTCGGGATCTGTTGCAAAAGCTCACTGATACCGATATGTCCAAAGATAACTTTAAGTGGCTCACGGGCAAGTCCATCAACGTGGGTTACGCCCAGGCCGAAGCGTTGCGGGTTAACTTTGTCGGTGAGTTGGGTTGGGAATTGCACCATCCCATCGAAATGCAAAACTACATCTTCGATGAGCTGATGAAGGCGGGCGCCGAGTTCAATATTAAGCCCTTTGGTATTCGTGCCATGGACAGTATGCGTATCGAAAAATCCTATCGTTTGATTCCCCGTGAGATGTCCATCGAATACTCCGCCCTGGAGTCCGGTTTAGAGCGTTTTGTAAAGCTGGATAAAGACTGTGATTTTGTCGGTAAAGAGGCGCTTATTGCGTGGCAAGAGCGGGGCTTTGAGAACTGCTTTGCCACCTTGGAAATTCATGGTGTCACCGACGCCGATGCCCGGGGTTCTGAAGGCCTTTATAAGGATGGAGTGCTTGTCGGTCGTGCTACCTCCGGTGGCTTTGGCTTTCGCACCAACAAGTCTCTGGCGCTGGGTCTGGTCAAGGCCGCTTACGGTGCCATAGGCACAGAATTAGAGATTGAAATACTGGGTGATCGCTACCCGGCGACAGTGATCGAAGAGTCTCCTTTTGACGGTGAAAATAGCTGTTTGCGAAGCTAGTTTTTAGGTGCGTCGCAAACTGGTATTTGCACGTCGCAAAAGCAGAAGCGGCGGTGCTTAAACAGGCACAGAATGCGAGCAATGAAGATCCCATAAAAGAGAGAAAAAAATTCTCCAACGGAAGAATGATTATGACTGAAACAACCGGGCGCAGAAGAGCAGGTAGAGAGGGCGGTGGCCGCGACGGACGCCGCGAAGCTCGTGCCAATGCAGTAGTCAAAACCGCGCCGTTTATCGAGCGCAAGATTCCCTATTTCGAATACCTCAGCGAAGAGAATCTGCAGCTTATAGAAGACAATGCGGATATCTTGCTTGAGGAGATCGGTATAGATTTTCTCGATGATCCCGAAGCTCTGGCCATGTGGAAAGAAGCGGGCGCTGATGTTCAGGGTTCTCGTGTGCATTTCCCCAAAGGTCTCTGTCGCTCGATTATTCAGGCCACGGCACCCAAGGAATTTGTTCAGCACGCACGCAACCCAGAACGCAATGTGATTATCGGCGGCAAGCGCACGGTACTGGTTCCCGCCTATGGCTCGCCCTTTGTTCACGATATAGATAAGGGTCGTCGCTACGCCACCATTGAAGATTTTCAGAATTTTGTAAAACTGGCCTATATGGCCCCGGGAATACACCATTCCGGCGGCACTATCTGTGAGCCCGTTGATCTCCCTGTGAACAAGCGTCATTTCGATATGATTTACAGTCACTTTAAATACAGTGACAAGCCGCTAATGGGTTCGGTGACTCACCACGAGCGTGCGCAAGATACAGTGGATATGGCCAAGCTAGTGTTTGGCGAAGAATTTGTTGACCAAAACTGTGTACTCACCAGTCTGATTAACGTCAATTCCCCCATGACCTACGATGCCACCATGCTTGGCTCTCTCAAGGTCTATGCGCGGAACAATCAGGCCACGGTGGTCTCACCCTTTATTCTTGCTGGTGCCATGTCTCCAGTAACCACGGCTGGCACAGTGACTCAGATACTGGCCGAAGCACTGGCTGGTATCGCCTTTACGCAGCTCTGCCGTCCCGGCGCACCGGTCATCTTCGGAACCTTCGCGGCGGCCGTGTCTATGGCCACTGGCGCACCCACCTTTGGTACCCCAGAGCCAAGCCAAGTGATCTATGCCGCTGCTGCACTGGCCCGTCGATTGGGCGTGCCCTTTAGAAGTGGTGGTGGTCTCACAGGGTCCAAATTGCCCGATGCACAGGCCGCCTATGAAGCCGCCAACACATTACAGACCGCAGCCCTGGCTGGTGTGCACTTTATGTTGCACACCGCCGGCTGGTTAGAGGGTGGTCTGGCTATGGGTTATGAGAAATTTATTATGGACTGCGACCAGGCCAGCATGATCTCGGTGCTGCTGTCGGGTATGGATATGTCTGAGAACGGTCAGGCACTGGATGCCGTCCGCGAAGTGGGTCCCGGCAAACATTACTTGGGTTCAGCGCACACCTTAAAGAACTTTGAAACTGCATTTTATCGCTCAACGGTAGCCGACAATAATAGCTATGAGCAGTGGCAGGTAGACGGCTCTCTGGACACTGCTCAGCGCGCCAATGTGCTGTGGAAGAAAATGCTCAATGACTATCAGGCACCGGCAATTGACCCGGCAGTTGACGAAGCATTGATTGATTATATGGCCCGTCGCAAAGGCTCTTTTGCCGACCGCGACTACTAAACAAGATTATTAAGGAATAAACCCTATGTCTGAAGAAGACGATATCGTACTAGCTGAGTTATCCGATGCAGATCTGGTTTTGCAGATGCATGACGATCTCTACGACGGCTTAAAAGAAGAGATCGAAGAGGGCACACAGATTCTCTTGGATCGAGGCTGGTCTCCAGAGCGCGTCTTAGGTGAAGCGCTGGTGGACGGTATGACCGTGGTCGGTGTGGATTTTCGCGACGGCATTTTGTTTGTTCCGGAAGTACTGCTGGCGGCGAACTCGATGAAAGGTGGCATGACTATTCTCAAGCCTCTTTTAGCTGAGACTGGGGCTAAGCCCGTGGGCACTATGGTGATTGGCACTGTGAAAGGCGATATCCACGATATTGGCAAAAACCTGGTAGCGATGATGATGGAAGGCGCAGGGTTTGAAGTTCACGATATGGGCATTAACAACAGTGTCGAAGAATATCTCGCTGCTCTCGAACGTCACAAGCCCGATATCTTGGGTATGTCCGCGCTACTCACAACCACCATGCCCTACATGAAAGTGGTGATCGACGCCCTCAAAGATCAGGGGCTGCGAGACAAGTACATAGTGATGGTTGGCGGTGCGCCACTCAATGAAGAATTTGGCACTGCGGTTGGCGCCGATGCCTACTGCCGCGATGCGGCGGACGCAGCGACAACGGCGATTCGATTGGTGCAAGAACGCAGGGCCCTAGAGGCTGCTTAATGCCAGGCCTAAAAGGTTCGGTAAAGTTATTAGTGATTGCCTGCGGAGCGCTTGCTCGCGAGATAGTCTGGCTGCAAAAGCTCAATGGCTGGAGTCAGATTGATCTGCAATGTTTGGATGCTGAGTTACATAACAGGCCCAAGTTAATACCTGAGAGGTTGCGCGAAAAAATTGCGCAAAATCGCAGCCAGTATGAGCATATTTTTGTTGCCTATGGCGACTGTGGTACAGGTGGTGAGATTGATCGAGTATTGGCCGAGGCCGGCGACTCCATCGAACGTTTGCCCGGTGCCCACTGTTATTCCTTCTATGCCGGTGAAGCGCGCTTCACCGAGATTGCGACAGAGGAATTGGGCACTTTTTACCTGACCGATTTTTTGGTTGAGCACTTTGAGCGATTGATGATTAGAGGCTTAAAGCTGGATGTGCACCCAGAGCTGCGGGAACAGTATTTCGCCAACTACAAACTGGTGGTCTATCTGTCTCAGCGTGAAGATCCAGCCTTGGTGGTTAGAGCGGAAGCGGCGGCAAGGTTTTTAGGTTTGGAATTTCGCCATGAACACAGCGGTTATGGCGACCTGGAAAATGGTCTTCAAGAACAGATCTTGAAGATTGTATAAGTACGAAGAGAGAGAAACCTGATGCAAAAAATTGAAGTATTTTGGCGTGATATCCCAGCTCAGATTCTGGTCAAAAGCGGCCGAGTCCGTGGCAAGGTGCTTCTTAGTCATCGCTTTCAGGCGGCTATAGACCGTGCCGCTATGCGTGCCGGCAAGGGTGGCAGCGAAGAGTATTTAGAAGACTGGCGTCGAGTCACCAGTTCAATTGAAGGCGAGGGCAGTCCTCAGGAATTGGCCCAGCAGTTCGCCGATGCCATCGAAGCCGCCTACTCCAACGCCGATATTAAAGAGCTGGTCGCGGGCAAGGGCCTCAGAGCAGAGATCGCTTGAAGAAGGTTCGTTACTGGTCGGCTAATAATGCCCGCTGGTTGCGCCGCGTCTACCAAGGGCTAGAAAGCTGCTTGGTGGCACTGCATCCGCTGTTTAACCGTCTCGGCTATCAGCGCCTTGACCGCGGTTTTGCCGCGATTGAAAAAATCATAAAAGGCTTTTTGTTCGATTCCCAATCCTGTGGTCAGTGCACCCTGGGTGAAACCGGCATGGCCTGTCCCATGAACTGCCCCAAAACCCTCCGCAATGGCCCCTGTGGCGGCGTCCGTAGCAACGGCAACTGTGAGGTTGATCCGAGTATGGTCTGCGTCTGGGTGACCTCCTGGGAGGGTAGCAAGCGGGTTGGAGATCTAGAGTCCACCATTCAAGTGATTCAGGCCCCTGTAGATGTGCGCCTTAAAGGCACCAGTGCCTGGCTCCGTGCGGTGCGTAAAAAGTTGGGTGTGACACCTGGAGGGACATTATGATCTTTGAAGATGAACCCCTAGCGGGCGAGAACCTGCCAATTCTATCTGGGCATAATAGCCCTGGTCGCTTCGAACGGGTGCTGCGCGCGGGTCACTTTGCCGTGACTGCAGAGATAACACCGCCAGATTCTGCCGACCCACAAGAAGTGTTTGATCGCGCCGCACTGTTTGATGGCTCTGTGGATGCGATTAATGCCACCGATGGTTCTGGCGCCAACTGCCATATGTCCAGTGTCGGTATGTGTGCGCTATTAAGTCGTCGTGGCTACTCGATGATTATGCAGATCTCATGCAGAGATAAGAACCGCATAGCTATGCAGGGTGACGTGCTCGGTGCCTCGGCCATGGGCGTGTCCAATATTCTCTGCTTAACTGGCGACGGTGTGCAGTCAGGCGATCATCCAGAAGCCAAGCCAGTATTTGATATGGACTGCATGACCAGCCTGCAAATGCTCAAAGGTATGCGCGACGATGGTCAGTTTCTCAGTGGCCGTAAAATCCGCTCGCCCCCTCAGGTATTTTTAGGCGCGGCGGCCAATCCCTTTGCGCCACCCTTTGATTATCGCCCCCTGCGACTGGCCAAAAAAGTCGCTGCTGGTGCCCAGTTTATCCAGACCCAGTATTGTTTTGATATGGAAATGCTCAAGACCTATATGGCAAAAGTGGGTGATTTGGGGCTGCACGAAAAAGTCTTTATTTTACCCGGTGTCGGCCCATTGGCCTCGGCCAAATCGGCTGAGTGGATCCGCAAAAATGTCGCCGGAGTGCATATTCCCGATGCCATTATTAAACGCCTTGCAGGTGCCCAGGATCAGAAGCAGGAAGGGGTCAATATCTGTATCGATATGATCAATGAGATTCGCGAGATTCAGGGCGCCAGCGGAGTGCATATTATGGCCTACCGCCAGGAAGAGCGGATCGCTGAAATTGTACAAAAAACACAGGTGCTGGGAAGTCGAACTCCCTGGCACCCACAACGATAATTTTTGGAGAACGGCATGACCATCACGACTATTAGTTCCGCCACGCGAGAAGTCAAAATCGGCTTTGATCAGCCTTTTGTGATTATAGGCGAACGCATAAATCCTACTGGGCGGAAAATTTTAGCCGCCGAAATGAAAGTGGGTGACTACAGTCGCGTCGAGTCCGATGCTCTGGCTCAGATTGCTGCTGGTGCCCAGATGCTGGATATTAACGCCGGTATCCCGCTGGCCGACGAGCCGCGTATCTTGGCAGAAGCCATTCAGCTGGTGCAGTCGATCAGCGATGTGCCCCTGAGTATTGACTCCTCGATTATTGAAGCACTGGAAGCCGGTCTTGCGGTTTATCAGGGCAAAGCCCTGGTCAACTCCGTAACCGGCGAAGACGAGGTGCTGGAAAGAGTGCTGCCTCTGGTGGCCAAATACGGCGCCGCTGTGGTGGCTATTTCAAATGATGAAACCGGTATCTCTGAAGATCCCAATGAACGTTTTAAAGTGGCCAAGAAGATTATTGAACGGGCCGCTGATTACGGTATTCATTACAGCGACGTGATCGTGGATCCACTGGTCATGCCCATTGGCGCGATTAATACAGCCGGTCTGCAGGTGATGCATATAGTCCGTCGCCTGCGTGAAGAACTAAAAGTGAACACCACCTGTGGTGCCTCCAATGTGAGCTTTGGTCTGCCCAATCGCAATGGCATTAACAGCGCCTTTTTAACCATGGCCATGGGTGCAGGTATGACCTCAGCCATTACCAGCCCATTGCACGCAGAAGTGATGGCGGCAGTGCGCGGTGGCGACGTGATGATGGGCAATGATCCCAACTGTGCCAACTGGATTAGAGCCTATCGCGAGCCGGTTCCCGAAGGGGAAGGGCGGGTTCGTGGTGGCCGTAGAAAAAGAGCCTAGATAGCTGTGGATCCTATCAACAAAACGGATAAAACGGTTAAACAGGTAAAGGTGGTTTTCACGCCTTCTGGACGCCGCGGCAGCTTTCCGGTTAATACGCCGCTGCTCCATGCCGCGCGGGTTTTGGGTGTGGATATTGACTCTGTCTGCGGGGGTCGTGGCCTCTGTGGTCGCTGCCAAATTATCTGTGCCGAAGGGTCGTTTCCAAAACACCAAATCGATTCTGACAGCAGTCATCTGT
>CAWLBR010000112.1:0-7911 GCA_963855085.1 Gammaproteobacteria bacterium | reverse complement strand
TGTTTGTCGCCGATAGCAGTGAATTTGTTGATCAGGATACCCAGCAGACTACTGAGATGGCGAATAAAAAAGCCACAGAACTCAGTCTGGTATCTGAGAACATCGATTTTTGGAAGTTTGCCTCCCCCGTCTACACCAGCGGCGCTGATGACGATCAAGTGATGGATGGCACCAGCAGCGATCATGTTCTATTGGGATATATCACCGTAGTGGTGGGTAAAGATACTCTCCATAAGATGCAAAAGAGTACATTGCAAAACAATCTGCTGGCGTCTTTTTTCGGAGCACTGATTTTGTTGTTCGCTCTGCTCTACTTCTCCCGCCGTCTCACCAGCCCAATCGAGCGCTTATCCACAGTGATGAAGCGAGCCCAGCAGGGTGAAGAGAAAATTCGCGCTGAGATACAGGGGCCGGTGGATATCACCGATATGCAAAAATCCTTTAATCGCATGATGCAGGTACTTGAAAATCGTCGTCGAGAACTGAAGCGGGCGATGAAGATGGCCATGACATCTGCTGATATGAAAGTGGAATTTGCCGCCAATGTAACCCATGAACTGCGCACACCGATGAATGCGGTGTTGGGTATGTTAGATCTGCTAACGACTATGGGGTTGAGCCTTAAGCAGCAGGAATATGTGCAGACGGCGAAATCCTCTGGGGACAATCTGCTGGCGCTGATCGATGATATTCTCAATTTTTCTGAGGCTGACGCCGGCAAAATAAGCATTACCCATCGCGACTATCTGCTCCATGAAAGTCTTGATGAAGTGGTGGGTTTACTCTCCAGCACGGCGCTGAAAAAGCATCTTAATATCGGCTATATAATCGATGAGGCTGTCCCGCCAGTACTGCATAGCGACAGCGATAGAATTCGTCAGGTACTGATTAATTTGGCCGGTAATGCACTTAAGTTTACCGAGCGTGGTGAAGTCTCAATTCATATCAGTCTGCAGGATGAGGAAAATTCTGACTCTGCAGTTTTAGGTGAAAAAAAGAAAAAAGAGTGCTGGGATCATCAGAGTCCCGGTTCTACGGTACGCCTCAAATTTATCGTTAAGGACACGGGTATAGGCATTGCCCCAGAGGATCAGGCGCGCATTTTTGACGCGTTTACTCAGGTGGATTCCTCAAATACAAAAGGCTATCAAGGCACAGGTCTGGGCCTAGCGATCAGCAACCAGATTGTTGAGTTAATGGGGGGTGATATTTTTGTCTCCAGCGAGCCGGGTAAGGGCAGTCAATTTGGCTTTAGCCTGCCAGTACTGGTGGCACAGTCATTGGAACCTGAGACCGCTGAAAGTGAAAGCGCGGGAAGTGAAGGTGCGGGAAGTAAAGGTGCAGATGAATCTGCAAGTAACGCTAAGAGCGGCTTCGAAGATATTAGCGCGCTGTTTGTCAGCGCCAGCGAAATCCTCAGTTGCTTTGCTGTACAGCAGTTCAAAGCCCTAGGCGTGAAGGCCGAATTTGCTGAATCCGGTTTGCAGACCTTGAATATTATTCGTCAGCGTGAGTCTGGGGATTGTTTCGATATTCTGTTTGTTGATCAGGATCTCGACGATATTAAAATCAACGAGTTACTCAGGTTTATCAGGTCAGAGCCAAACTTTGGCAAACGGCCTGCGGTGATGCTCAGTAATCCCTGGAACAAAGATTCTGAGATCAGCGAGCTGGCTCTACCACGGCTGAACAAGCCACTGCGCTCCAATTCGCTGGTAGACATATTAACCAAATACTTTATCGTCGGCGGCGGCGCTGGACTCGATGACGACAGAGTACCTGAGGAGGCGGTGACCCCTCGTTCATGCAAGATTTTAGTGGTCGATGACAGCCGCGCTAATCAGCAGGTTGCGATTGCCATGTTAGAGCGCCTTGGCTGTCAGGCGACACTGGCCAATAACGGTAAAGAGGCTCTTGAGAAAGTGGTTCGCGAAGATTACGACCTGATCTTTATGGACTGCAATATGCCTGTTATGAACGGCTATGACGCCACCAAGCAAATAAGGATTTACGAAGGCGATCAAGCGGGCACGTTGCCAATTATCGCGATGACAGCCAACAACTCGGAAAATGAAGAGAGGATTTGTCGCGAAGCCGGCATGAGTGACTTTTTGCCTAAACCTCTGAGCTTAGCCGGACTGCGGGAAAAATTGGCGGTTTGGTATGGCGATGAGCCGGATCAGGATAAAGCACTAAGCAAAGAACAAAACAAAGAACAAAACAAAGAGCCAGCTGAGGGTTCAAATGCTCAGGTCAAACAGCCCGCTGCCAAATACGCTGGCCTAAGTTATGACGTCAAGGTGGTTGCTTCACTGCGCGAGGCTGTAGGTGAGGTGGTGTCATCGATGATCAGTGCTTTTCTTGAGGATACGCCGATCTATATTGGCAAACTGGAGATTGCCCTTCGGGATAACAATGCGCGTCAGGTACGCGATATGGCCCACACCATCAAAGGCAGTGCGGCGAATTTTGGTGCCGCTGAATTGGTCGCCGCGAGCAAAGTGCTAGAGGACGGCGCGACCCAGGAAAATCTCAGTGATGGTGCGCAATTACTGAAGAAGATTTCAGTCGCCTTTGATGCGTTGCAAAATGATCTCAAGCAGGAAATTTGTCTGGATGCCGAGATCGCCAAGATGCCCTTAAAAAACGGAAACTCGAGTAATATTTTAGTTGTGGACGACGATCGCACAGTGCGTATGGCGCTGGTCGATGCCTTCACCCGGGAGAACTATGAGGTCGAAGAAGCCAACAACGGCATGCAGGCCTTAAATATCTGCAAACGCCATATGCCGGATCTGGTCTTGATGGATGCGGTGATGCCTGAACTAGACGGTTTTGATGCCTGCCAGATGATTCGTGAACTACCCCATGGTAGTGATATTCCGGTGTTGATGATCACCGCGCTGGATGACGAGCAGTCGATTGTTCGGGCCTTTTCCTCCGGTGCCACAGACTATGTCTCCAAACCGATCAATTTCTCGGTGATCAAGCAGCGCGTAGCGCGCCTAATTAAGGCCAGTAAAGCGGAGCAAGATGTTAAAAAACTCGCCTACCACGATCCACTAACCAGCCTGCCCAATCGCACCTATTTAAAACAGCAGCTAGCTGTGACAGTTAATCGAGCGGCCACCGAGAACCAGCGCTTTGCGATTTTATTCCTCGATCTAGATCGTTTCAAAATGATCAATGACACCATGGGTCACGATGCCGGAGATCTGTTGCTCAAGGCAGTCGCCGATCGCATCCGTCACTGTGTTCGTGAAAATGACTTTGTTGCACGTCTCGGGGGTGATGAGTTCACCGTGGTATTGGAAAATATTGCCAGTCTCGAGGGCGCTTCAAGTGTCGCTGAAAAAATCTGTCGCTCAGTGGCGCGTCCCTTCGTCTTTATGCAGCAAAAGATGTTTGTCACCACCAGTATCGGCATTTCTATTTTTCCCGATGACGGCGAGGATGTTAGCGCTCTGATCAAGCATGCGGATTCGGCGATGTTCCGAGCCAAGGAAAAGCGCAACGATTTCTGTTTCTATGAGCGTGGCATGGAGGCTGAGATTGCCAAGCGGCTCAAGCTAGAGCAGGAATTGCGCAAGGCCATAGATAACGATCAGCTGGTGCTCCACTATCAGCCCCAGATTGACTTCAAGACGGGTGACCTTGTGGGTGCCGAGGCCCTGGTGCGCTGGGAGCATCCCCTCAAGGGTCTGGTACCGCCGGATATATTTATTCCCCTAGCCGAAGAGAGTGGGTTGATCAATCAACTCACCGACTGGGTGCTGGAAAATGCCGCCATACAGATTAAGCGCTGGCTCGATGATGGGCACAGCCTGACCCTGGCGGTAAATCTGTCGGTGAAGGATCTGGTGCAGGAGGATATGCACGCCAAGCTAGAGAGTTTAATCAAGCGCATCGATCTGCCGAAGAATGTTCTCGAGTTGGAGATTACCGAAAGCACTCTGATGGATCACCCAGAGCTGATGATTACAGAGTTGAATAAAATTAAAACAATGGGTATCACCGTAGCAGTGGACGATTTTGGCAGCGGTTACTCATCGCTAAATTATCTCAAGAAGCTGCCCGTTGATGTCTTGAAGATCGACCGTTCATTTATCTCAGATATTGAATCAGACCCCAATGACAGTGCCATTGTTGCTGGTATTATCGCCCTGGCAAAAAATCTCGGTATGAGCACAGTTGCAGAGGGCGTCGAGACCGAAGCCCAGCGCTGTATTTTGGAGCAGCTTGGCTGTGATACTTTTCAGGGCTATTTAGTCAGTAAACCGGTACCGCCGCAGCTGTTTGCCGAGCAGTTTTTGAAGACTGAGAAAGTGATCTAAATTCACCCCTCAAGGCTATGCTATGTGATAATACCGCCCTTATTCAGAGCCAGATATTTTCATGAGCGACTACCTCAGTATTCATCCGGAAAATCCCCAGCAGCGGTTGATCGCTAAAGCTGCCGAGATTGTCCGCAAAGGCGGTGTTATCGTCTATCCCACCGACTCCGTCTATGCTATTGGCTGCCATATTGGCGACAAGCAGGCAATGGACCGTATTCGCTCCATCCGGCAACTGGATAAAAATCATAACTTCACTCTAATGTGTCGCGACCTGTCCGAACTGGCTAGCTATGCCCGCGTCGATAACAGCGCCTTTCGCAGTCTCAAAGCCCAGACCCCGGGGCCCTTTACCTTCATTCTGCCCGCCACTTCTGAAGTGCCGCGTCGGCTGATGCACCCAAAGCGTAAAACCATTGGTCTGCGCGTGCCTGACAGTCCCATTGCTCAGGCTCTTTTAGCCGAGTTGGGCGAGCCGATGATGAGTGTCACTCTAATCATGCCTGGCGATGATTACCCGCTGTCTGACCCCTACGATATCCGCGCTGCCCTCGAAGCTCATGTGGATGTGTTGATCGACGGAGGTCACTGTGGCCTTGAGCCCACCACCGTTGTGGATATGACTGGCCCGGTGCCAGAGATCACAAGACAGGGTATGGGCGATTTCTCCGCTTAATGGATAATCATGATGGCCACAGCGGTCATTGCGGTTATAATTGCCGGCAAACCAATAATTGAGTCCCACCGTGACCAACGAAGCTACTTCTCTGCAGCAACAGCCCCCGGAAGACGACAGCAGCAGTGCTGTTGGTTTGGGTGATGCCGTGCAGGTTGAAGTGCCGACTGACGTAGCAACTGACGTACCAACTGAAGGTCAGCCACTAAACCCGTCTCAATCAGAAATGCCTTTCGCCGTGGTTCAGGGTAAAGAACTGAACATCATGCCCAAGGATCTGTATATCCCACCGGATGCCCTGGAAGTCTTTCTTGAAGCCTTTGAAGGGCCTCTGGATCTGCTGCTCTATTTAATTCGTCGCCAGAATCTCGATATCCTTGAGATCAATGTCGCCGAGATTACCCGTCAGTACATGGGCTATATAGGCCTGATGGATTCCATCCAGCTGGAGTTGGCAGCGGAATATTTGGTCATGGCGGCAATGCTCGCGGAAATCAAATCCCGTATGTTGCTGCCCCGCCAAGTAATGGATGAAGACAGCGAAGAAGACCCCCGCGCTGAGTTGATTCGTCGACTGCAGGAATACGAACGCTTTAAGAAAGCCGCCGACGATATAGATGAGATGCCACGCCTGGGTCGCGATATTCATCAGGCCTCGGCCCATGCCCCGGAGCGCAATCAGGAAGTGCAGCACCCAGATGTGGATATGCGTGAACTGTTGACTGCTCTGGCTGAAGTGCTGCGCCGTGCAGATATGTTTGAAAATCACCAGGTGCAGATGGAAAAACTCTCCACCCGAGAGCGTATGGCCCATGTTTTGGAAGCCCTGCGCGGTGAGCAATTTGTGCCCTTCGTAAGCCTGTTTAAAAGCTCCGAGGGCAAACTCGGCGTAGTGGTGACCTTCCTTGCCATTATGGAACTGATCAAAGAGTCATTGGTTGAAATCGTCCAGAGCGAAACCTTTGGCCCCATACACGTTAAAGCTAGAACCTCATGAATGCTGAACTGATTAAACAAATTGTTGAAGGCGCGCTGTTAGCAGCGGGCAAGCCAATGGATATAGCCCGCATCGAAAGTCTTTTCGAAGATGACGAGCGTCCGCCTCGAGACCAGATTAAAGCCGCCCTTGAAGAAGTCGAAGCCGATTGTCGCGGTCGCGGCTTTGAGTTAAAGCAGACTGCCAGCGGTTACCGTTTTCAAGTGCGTCAAGATCTTGCCGAATGGGTCAATCGTCTGTGGTCGGAGAAGCCTAAGCGCTACTCCAGAGCCATGCTCGAGACCATGGCCTTGATTGCCTATCGCCAGCCCCTGACCCGAGGTGACATCGAACAGGTTCGTGGTGTTGCGGTGAGTTCCGACACCATCAGAACACTGCAGGAGCGAGACTGGGTTCGAGTGGTGGGTTTCCGCGATGTGCCGGGTAAGCCCGCGCTCTACGCCACAACCAAAAATTTCCTCGATTACTTTAATATTAAAAGTCTCGAGCAACTGCCAGCCCTCAGTGAAATTAAAGACTTTGCCGAACTGGATCCAGAGTTGGAATTGGCGCTCTCAGGCAACAAACCTGAGCTAGTCGCGGCCAATGATGAAGAGCAGGGTGCAGACCTTGCTGATAGCGAAAATTTTAGCCTCGACCAAGAAGTTGATGGCCAGAATGCGATCAATGATGCTTTTAACGACAGCATAGATATCGATAACACCTTTGATACTAACACCCTCGATACTAATGCCCTCGATAGCAATACCCTCAATAACAACGCTTTAGACGATAACCAAAGTCTAGACTCCGACGACCAGGTGAGCAGTTCTAACCATGAGTGAAAAATTACAGAAAGTATTGGCTACTGCAGGATTGGGTTCGCGTCGCGAGCTCGAGAAGTGGATCTCCGCAGGCCGAGTTTCAGTCAATGGTTCAACAGCCAAGCTGGGAGATCGCGCTGTCCCCGATGACCGCATTTTGGTCGACGGGCGATTGATTAAAATTGTTACCGACGACAGCCCGCGCGTGCTGATGTACAGCAAGCCCGAAGGGGAAGTCTGCACCACCTCCGATCCCGATGGTCGTCCCACAGTATTTGACCGTCTGCCGCGCTTAGCTCGTGGACGTTGGATCGCTATTGGCCGTCTCGATATCAACACCAGTGGTTTGCTGCTGTTTACCAACCACGGTGAACTGGCCAACCGCCTGATGCACCCCTCTTATGAAGTGCAGCGCGAGTATATGGCGCGTATTCACGGTGAAGTGGACGAAGCCATGATCAAGCGTCTCACTGAAGGCGTTGTTCTCGAAGATGGTGTTGCCAGCTTTAAGAGTGTTAAAGCTCAGCATGCCCGCAGTTCAGACGATGCAGGCGGACGCAATCGCTGGTTTAAAGTGATTCTGGCTGAGGGTCGTACCCGTGAGGTGCGTCGACTTTGGGAATCTCAGGAAGTTGAAGTTAACCGTCTCAAGCGTATTAGCTATGGCCCCATTGAACTGCCATCGATTGTACGCCGTTCAGATTTTCTCGAGCTGGATCCCAAACAGGTAGTCTCCCTGTTTAAAGCGGTTGCCCTGCATCCGCCAAGATTCAGTGAGAAACATGTATTGAAAGATATGCGTGAGCGCAAAGAGAGAAAGTTGCGTGCTCGAGGTAATACCTGGAAGTAGCCTAGGCTGCTTTTAGAATAGCTTAGGCTGCTTTGAGAATAGCCTAAGCGTCTTGTAAAGAAATGCTATCGGTGCGGTTGCGCATCTATAGACTGGCCATTCACCGCCGTACTGTCGGCGCCGAGCAGATACAGATAGGTCGGCATAATTTGCTCGGGACTGGTCACTGAGCCGGGGTTTTCCGCCGGGAAAGCCTGCATACGCATACTGGTGCCAGTGGCGCCAGGATTGATCGCATTGACCCGCACCGA
>CAWLBR010000111.1:0-7928 GCA_963855085.1 Gammaproteobacteria bacterium | reverse complement strand
AAACTCGGCTGTAAAGCTAGTTAGTGATAAACAGCGCCGAGCCATTGTCTAATTCGATAATATAGGTGAAGTTGCGCAATTCACTTTCGGTATACACCTGGTGGATTTTCATAACCGCCTCTTGAGAGTTATTGACACTTGAGAGCAAGGTCAATAGCGATTTGCAGCGGCAAAACTAGCTTGGCTTGAAGAATAAATCTGCGGTCAACACAACTGCTCGATTTAGTCCGTAAGTGACTGAGGTAACTGAATAGATGCCAGGACTAAATCATCCCGACAGCCTCCACGTTGTCATCCCAATCGCAGTGAGGGATCTTAGCCAGTCGGCAAAAGACCCATCGGCTTCGCTGAGGATGGCGGACTATCCTTGATTACGGCCTTTGGGCTGGTTTCGCCCTGCCAAACCTAAATCAATTACTCTTCGAGCATAACGATTTCAGGGCTCACCGGGGTGACTTGATTGCGCAGCCAAAGTTGCGCTGCTACGTTGTGAGCTAATGATGTGTAAGCCGCTGTGAGCGGACCCGTGGGATCCGAGGCTACAGTAGGTGAACCCTGATCAACGTCCTCGCGAATACGACTATCTAACGGCAGCGAACCCAACAGGGCCACCTGATACTCTTCGGCCATAGCCTCTGCGCCATGAGCACCGAAGATTGATTCTTCATGGCCACAGTTTGAGCAAATATGAGTGGCCATATTTTCGACAATACCTAACACCGGTATACCGACCTTTTTGAACATCTCTATGCCTTTGCGGGCATCAATAAGCGCAACCTGCTGGGGCGTAGAAACAATCACGGCACCGGATACGCTGATCTTTTGCGCCAGTGAAATTTGAATATCACCGGTCCCGGGTGGCATATCAATCACCAGATAATCCAGCTCACCCCAAATGGTTTGCTCCATAAGCTGACTGAGCATGCGCGTGGCCATTGGCCCGCGCCATATCATTGGGGCTTTTTCCTCAGACAAATAGCCTACCGACATAGACTTAATGCCCATTCGAATCACTGGCTTAAGGTATTTTTCGTCAACCAGCTCAGGTTTAACATCGTCTGCAACACCGAGCATCGTGCGTTGACTGGGGCCGTAGATATCCGCATCGAGAATACCAACGCGGGCGCCTTCGGCATGTAGCGCTAAGGCGAGATTAACCGCTGTGGTGGATTTACCCACACCACCCTTTCCCGAGGCCACAGAAATAATATTTTTAATACCGCTGAGGTGTCCAGCAGCAGTTTGACTGGGACTGGCCACTATATCGCTGCCAACCTTAACCTCTGAATCGTCAAATCCCGCCGCCTGAAGCTGGGTCTTTACATGCAGTGCAATCTTGCCAAACATGGACGCCGCTGGGTAGCCAAGCTTCAGACTCAGCTCAACTCGGTTATCCACCACCGCAAGCCGCTCTATAGCCTTCAGGCTGATATAGTCTTGCTGTAGAAAGGGATCCATAATAGACCCAAGTGCCTCACAGACAGATTGTTCGGTGATAATTGCCATAACTATTTTTCCATATCGGTGTGTGAGGGGTGCCAATCAAGATTCCACAAAAGCTCTTTCGACCACATAACTGCCAAGCTCGCCGTGTCGAGTTTCGACAAAGCCTAATTTATCTAGAATTTTACAAGTGTCTTTTAACATCGCCGGACTGCCACAGAGCATCGCACGATCAAACTCAGGGTTGAGCGGCGGCAAGCCTATATCTTGAGAGAACTTCCCGGATTCGATCAAATCGGTAATACGACCCTGAAACTCGTACTCTTCCCGAGTCACAGTGGGATAATAAATCAGCTTTTCACGCACTTCTTCACCAAAATATTCATTGTTAGGCAAGTGCTCATTAATCGATTCGCGGTAAGCCAACTCATTCACATTGCGCACGCCATGAGTCAGTATCACTTTATCAAAGGCCTCATAGACCTCAGGGTCGCGAATAATACTTAGAAATGGCGCCAAACCGGTGCCTGTACTAAATAGGTAAAGGTTCTTGCCAGGCAGCATATTACCAACGGTTAAAGAACCGGTGGATTTACGGCTAACAAAAATTTCATCACCAATCTTTAGGTGCTGTAATTTTGAAGTAAGCGGGCCGTCCGGAACCTTGATACTGAAAAACTCAAGCTCTTCCTCATAGTTCGCACTGACAATACTGTAGGCGCGAAGTAAGGGGCGGCCATTGTCTTCTAAGCCAATCATCGTGAAATGGCCATTCTCAAATTTAAAGCCCATATCTCTTGTGGTTTTAAAGCTGAATAAAGTGTCGTTCCAATGGTGCACTTCGGTAACAGTTTCTGTCATCAAATTTGCCATGATCTGTTCAATCCTCTACTGAATTAATAGGTAGGCCAGAAGGCCGATAAATACGGTATTGAGAAGCAGTAATAAAAAGGGCTTTTGCCCCACTTTCCACATCTCGATTAAATTGGTTTTGGTGCCAAGGGCGGCCATGGCAACCAGCAGGCAGACCGCGGACAGATCGCCCATAAAGGCAACAGAGGCTTTTGGGATCACCGAAAGGTTTGAAAGTACAACCAGAGCCACAAAAGCGACTAAAAACAATGGGAATATTGTTGGCTTTGCGCCTTTCAAACTCTCTATACCCTGCCCTGCGGAAGACAGCTTGAGACTTTCCAAAACCGCTTTACGATAAATAAAGCCAAGTCCCAACACCACCGGAACCAGCATGGAAACACGCAACATTTTGGTATAGGTCGCCAGCTCCCCAACCTCGTCCGAGATCATATGCCCAGCGCCAAAAACCTGCGCCACATCGTGAATGCTAGCGCCGAGAAACAGCCCTATCTGTTCAGGGTTAAACCCTAGACTGACCATCATCCCGGGATAGACCACCATCACGATAGTGCTTAAACCGGTAATGCCAACAACAGTGCAGAGAAGATGTTTTTCCGTCTCTTTATTACTCGGCAGCACCGAGGCCACCGCAAGCGCCGCAGAAACTCCGCAGATCGCCACACCAGCACCTGCAATAATCGCCGGAATACGCTCAATTTTCAGCAGTTTTGCAATCAGTAAACTGAACACTAGAGTCGCTGCAACCACGGCAAAAACCACTAGTACTGGCTGTATACCAAGCTCTGTTATCTGACTAAAGGTAATCCGCACACCCAACAGGGCTACACCGCAGCGAAGAACGGTTTTGCCGCAAAACTCTAAGCCATGAGAAAATTCGGGATATTTGGAAATATTATTAAAAGCCATTCCCAGCAACAGGGCGCAGAGAATCGCCGGGCTACCATAATGGTCGGTAATATAATTAGCCGCGAGCACCACTACCAGGCAAAAGGTTATGCCCGGTAACAGTAACTTAGTGCTGACACGTAATGTCGCAAGGCGGTCCAAGGCGACCGGCTTGAATTTAGCGCTGACATTAGTCATTCAGAAAACCCTCGGTCTTACCCTGCGCAATCGCACGCAAATAGCCCCAGGGATAAATACCTCGATCATGACCGTCAGAAAACTTTATCTGCACACCGGTTGTACCCATTGGCACTAATTCGGTGACCGATGCGTTATCGGTCATCAGCTCAATGCCCACTTGTTTTTTCGCTCGACAACCGGAACAGGCGCAGTAGCGACGTAGATTCTGCTCGGATATTTGATCAGTTGCGCCGTCGGACCAGCTCAATTCAAGCAGGCTAGAACGCTTCTTAAGCTTTACTGATAGTGGCATATCTGATTTCATTAACTAATCTCGAGGCCCAAATGGAATTAAAATGTGCGCAGAGAAGCCACCTAGCTGAAACCAATCAGCTAGATTCGACTCACCACATCAGGTTACTTTTTAAACTCTAATCTATGCCGCGAGAATTAACGCGTCGCGCTTACCTGGCTGATCCGCCCATTCTTCGGCATCAGGCAAAGGGTCTTTGGTGGCGCTAATTTCCGGCCATGTCTCAGAGAGATCGGCGTTGATCTGGACGTACTCTTGGAACTCATCTGGAAGGTCGGCCTCATCGAAAATCGCATCCACAGGACACTCGGGAACACAGAGGGCGCAGTCAATGCAGCCCTCTGGGTTGATCACGATGAAATTAGGACCCTCGTGAAAACAGTCTACTGGGCACACATCCACACAGTCGGTAAACTTGCACTTAATACACTGTTCAGTAACAACAAAGGTCACGGGCTATGCCTCCACTTCTGATGCTTCAGCTATCTGATCGCAGGCCCAGCGCGCTAATTTACGCACGTCTGGATCATTGTCCTCTTTGGCGATTTCAAGCAACGGCAGACCATCTACGTGCTTAATTTGACCCAGTGCAGCAACAGCGGATTTACGCAGATTACTGATCGGATCGACAATGCATTTAGCCAGTGCCGGAATACCTTTATAGGCGCGCAACAGACCTATGGCTTCAGCGCCTTTTTCCTGCACCTGCCAGCGTTCATCATCAACTGCCGCCATTAACAGTGGCAGCGACTCTTGAACCTTAAGCTTGCCTAGCCCTTTAATCGACTCACAACGAACCAGCCAATTCTCATCGCTGATCGCCTTCATCAAGCACTCAGCCACCATGCCCGCAGGGGCAAAGATCAATGTACCAACAGCCGCACGGCGAACTTCTGCGTCAGCGTCATGCTTGGCAACCGACATAAGCTGTGGCAGGTTCTCGACATCTTGCAGATAACCCAGTACACCAACTGCCTCACGGCGAACGCCAGCCTGAGCATGTTGCAACAGCTCTATGGCATGGGGACGTGCATCTTTGATACGCAATTGCTTTAAAGCACGCAAAATAGCCGTGAGGACAAAGGCATCGTCTTCCTTAAGGGCTTCAATAAGCGCAGGGGCAACGGCAGGGTCTTTCAAGTCTGCCAGAGCACTTGCCGCTGCATTACGCACATTCTCATCGACTGAGATCAGTGCAGTTACCAGCGAGTCCATCATATCCATAGGCTCGAACTCGTCGATTACCTTGGCCGCTTCCATGCGCACATTTTCATCGGTGTCGCTGAGAGCAATAATCAACAACTCAACGGCCTCGGGCTCGGCACTGTCGACAAGATCCATAACGGCCACTCGACGAATACCAGCGTCTGCATCCTGCAGACGTGTCTCGATAGAAATTAATAGTGGGTCTGTAAATTTAGACATAGTGGGTCTCAACGCAGTAAGTAAGGAATATTAACGGTCACAGCATCTGTGGGACAGTCTGTCTCACAGGGCATGCAGTACCAGCATTCGTCATATTTCATGTGCGCTTTTCCAGTCTCTTCGTTAATCCACAACACGTCGAGAGGACACACATCGATACAGGTCCGACAACCCTTTTCGGCGATACATAAATCATCATCTACGACGACGGGAACCAGTGATATTTGCGATGCTATTGGCATGGGTAGTGCTCCATAAATTGTTTAATTAGCTAGCCTGCTGAACGCGCATTTGAGCGTAGGCATTCTTTTCGTTGTCATCTAGCTCGACAACATAGGGATCAATTGGGCGAGTCTTACAGACCATTTCATCGCTTTCGTTTTTATACAGCTGCACATGACAGAACCAGTCTTCGTTATTCGTCTCAGGGTAATCCACATAGTGGTGATAGAGACCCCAGCGACTTTCAGTGCGGTACATAGAGGCGACAGCGGCCATCTTGGCGCAGTCGTAGACATGCTGTGCTTCGTTAGCGCGCAACAGTTCGTGCGCGTCGCGGGCAAACAGATGCTGAATGTCGTCTTCCATCGCCACCAGACGCTGCAAACCAATATCCATCTTCTTAGTCACCTTAGGTGGCTGCAGATAGTCATTTACCAAGCGGCGAACCTTGTACTCGAACTGGCTCGGAGGAATACCGTCAGTGCGTGTCATGGGCGCTAAAATACGATCGCGCTCAGCAGTAATAAAGTCCACATCCAACTCTGCAAACTCTCTGCCCTCAGCGAACTCAGCGGCGTTAACACCACAGATTTCACCAAATACAAAGGCACCGAGCATGTAGCTATGAGGAATCGACGCCATATCACCAGCACCAAACAATCCGGGTACAGTGGTCTCGCCTTTTTCGTTAGTCCAGACACCTGAAGCAGAATGTCCGGCGCAGAAACCAATCTCAGAAATATGCATTTCCACCATCTTGGTGCGGTAATCTACCCCGCGACCATCGTGGAAACGACCGCGACTTGGACGCTCATTGGTATGCAGTACATGTTCGATTTCCTGAATAGTCTCTTCAGCAAGGTGATCGAGTTTCAAGAACACAGGTCCGTTACCGCCCTGTAATTCATTGTAAAACTCCATCATCATCTGGCCACTCCAGTAATCGCACTCAATAAAGCGATCGCCCTTAGAGTTGGCGGTATAACCACCCAGTGGGCCAGTTACATAGGCACAGGCTGGACCGTTATAGTCTTTCAGCAATGGGTTAATCTGATAGCACTCAAGACCGCTAAGCTCGGCACCACAATGGAATGCCATTGAGTGGCCATCACCACAGTTAGAGGGATTTTCGTAGGTACCAAAGAGGTAGCCTGAGGCTGGCAAGCCAATACGTCCTGCTGCACCTGTACACATCACAACTGACTTGGCTCGAATTACCAAGATTTCAGCGGTGCGAGTATTTAAGGAGATACAACCACAGGCATTGCCTTCAGCATCTTTTAAAATACGAATCGCCTGATAACGATTTTCAACGGTCACACGGTGACGGCGCAGACGGCGATAAAGAATCTTCTTGATGTTGTGCCCTTCTGGCATTGGCAGAACATAGGTACCCAAATGGTGGACCTTCTTCATGTCGTACTCGCCAGTCTCATCTTTCTGGAAGTAGACACCCCACTTATCAAGCTTTTGAATCATGTCGAAAGAGCCTTCTGCATAGGTCATAACACCCTTTTGCAGCAACACACCATCATTGGCGATAGTGATCTCTTTAACGTAGTCCTCAGGTGTGGAGTGGCCTGGTACAACGGCATTGTTAAGCCCGTCCATACCCATGCTGATCGCGCCAGAGCGCTTAACATTAGCCTTCTCAAGCAACATAACCGAGGCATCGGGATTCTTTTCTTTAGCTGCTACTGCAGCCATCGGACCGGCGGTACCACCACCGATAATTAGTACATCAACGTCTTTTACTTCTATGTCGTCAGGGAGATTCATGAGTTTCCTCGTCCAATTTTCGATATTTAAGTGAGTGACTACTCACTGATTTATTTATAAATTTAATAGGCCTTGGGACTCGCCCTTAGGACCGCTCAATCTGGAACTGGTACTTATAGGTATCACCGCGAAAGGCGAGATATTCAAAATCAATGGGCTTTCCCTGGCGGTCATGGGTCAATCGCTGCACCCACATGACCGGACAACCGGTTTCAGATCCAAGTAACTTCGCAACACTGGCGTCCGCTGGGCGCGCTTCCAAACTAACTTCTGCGTGACCCAATTCAATTCCTAATTGGTTTTCTAGCAGTGGAAAAATATCCCCGCTGATATCTTTTGAAAATAATTTACGACCTATTTCTGATGGGAAATAAGAGGTGTCAACTGAAACAGGCTCAAGATTTAAGTACCTCACTCGCACTACTTCAACAACCGTTTCTTTAGCCAGCAACTTAAGCTTACTTTTCACCTCTCTACTCGGCGCCAATTCACGAATACTGATTAATCGTGCAGTGGCATCATAGCCTTTTGGGCCCATCGCCTCGGCAAAACCCTCCAGGTACTTTACCTCCTGCACTGCCTTTGGCTTGCTCGCAAAAGTGCCCTTTCCCTGAGACGTAAAAATCAATCCTTCGAGGTGTAAATCTCTCAGCGCCTGCCGAACAGTAATGCGGCTAACATCAAAAGATTTCATCAATTCGCTCTCAGAAGGCATCTTCTGATAAGGCGCATAACGGCCTCCCAAAATGTCCTTTTTAAGCGATTCCTTTATCTGAACATAAAGCGGAAGGTGGGGCATATTTTC
>CAWLBR010000110.1:0-8132 GCA_963855085.1 Gammaproteobacteria bacterium | reverse complement strand
CATCCTCAGCGAAGCCGAAGGATCTCTTAGCGCTTGCCACCTTATACTGTCATCCTGAGCGGAGCCGAAGGATCTCTTAGCGCTTGCCACCTTATCCTGTCATCCTGAGCGGAGCCGAAGGATCTCTTAGCGCTTGCCACCTTATCCTGTCATCCTCAGCGGAGCCGAAGGATCTCTTAGCGCTTGCCACCTTATCCTGTCATCCTGAGCGAAGCCGAAGGATCTCCTGCCGACTGGCTGAGATCCCTCCACTGCGGTCGGGATGACAAGGTTAGGCGGTCATCCCTCAGCAATAAAGCGGTCGGGATGACAGGTTGGAATGATTAGCTTAATATAAGGTTTCACCCTTAGCTGCCATAGCCCGCAACTTCTCCGTGGGTCTATACAGCTCACTAATATGCGCATAACGATCACCGCGATCGCAGATTTCCTGCAGACCGATCTCATCCATCCAGCGACAGACACCGCCGCGGAATGCGGGGAAACCAACCCCATAAATCAGCGCCATATCCGCTTCAGCTGGCGAAGCAACAACGCCCTCTTCTAAGCAGTGAACCATTTCCATCGCCATGGCGATCATCAGGCGATCAATAATCTCATCGGCATCTACCAATTTGGCTTCGCCATAAAGATCGGCAAACATTTTGATAACCGTTTCGTCCACGGCTTTGCTTGGCTTACCTTTTTCATTCAGTTCATAGCTGTAGTAACCACGGGCATTTTTCTGACCCAGACGCTCAGCCTGATAAATAGCTTCAGTGGGCCATAGGTCAGCGGTTTTCTTAAAGCGCTCTGGCAACCCATTGATCATCACCGGGTAGCAGTGATTGATCGTGTCTATGCCGATCACGTCCATCAGATAAGCAGGACCCATTGGCAAGCCCCAACCTTCCATGACCTTATCAACCTGCTGGAAGTCAGCACCTTCAGAGATCATAATTTCCAGACCAAAGAGCATGGCAAAGAGCACACGATTGACCAGGAAGCCCGGGCAGTCATTGACTACAATCGGCTTCTTACCGAGACCTAATGCGTAGGCACAAACCGCAGCTATAGTGGCATCAGATGTGTTCTCACCACGAATAATTTCCACTAAAGGCATCGCGTGAACTGGGTTAAAGAAGTGCATGCCGCAGAAGTTTTCTGGGCGCTTTAATGACTCGGCAAGGCGGTTGATCGAAATTGTAGAAGTGTTTGATGTAATCACTGCACTGTCATCGAGCAGCGCTTCAACAGCTGGTAGTACCATTTTCTTAACCGATTCCAACTCGACTACGGCTTCAACAAGCATATTGCAGGGAGCCACATCACTGTCTTTCAAACTTGGCACAATCTTGCCGAGTATCTGATCGGCCTTCTCTTCCGTTAGCTTGCCGCGCTTTACACCTTTGGCCAGTAGTTTATTCGCTTCTTGAATACCCAGATCCAAGGCTGGCTGATTAATATCCTTCATCACTACCGAGTAACCACGAATAGCGTTTTGGTAGGCAATGCCGCCACCCATAATGCCAGCGCCGATCACGCCAGCCATTTTTATTTCAGGCAACTTATCCGCCAGGGCGCGGCTGCGGTTTTTTGCCTGCTTAACGATATATTGATCACTTAAGAACAGCCCTACCATGGCTCTCGCCTGTGGCGTTTGAGAGATCTCATAGAATGCTTCATTTTCCATGGCAATCGCTTCATCGCGAGCCAAATGGGCAGCACCGGAAACCAACTCAACTGCTTTTAATGGGGCTGGATAATGATTGCCGACCTTGCCAGTGATAGCGCTACGGAAACCTGCAGCAGTGGCCTCGAGCTCAGCATCGGACATTGTCAGTGCCGAGGTCTTCTGTGTGCGGCGAGTTTGATAATCGCGCTCACCGGAAGCCAGCTCTTGGAGTAAGTTCAGTGATGTTTCACGTAGCTGCTCTGGCTCAGCGATAACATCGACGGCACCAGCAGCCAAGGCTGCCTTAGGCCGCTGTTGTTCACCTGAAGCAACCCAATGTACTGCTGTGGAATAACCAATCAAGCGCGGCAGACGCACAGTGCCGCCCCAACCAGGAAGAATGCCCAGACCAGTTTCAGGCAGGCCAATAGCCGCCTTGGAGGAAATTACGCGTGAGTCACAGGCCAGACAGATTTCAAAGCCGCCACCCAGTGCAAAGCCATTAATGGCAGCAACCGAGGGGTAAGGCAGATCTTCGATCTCAGAGAACAGAGCATTTGCTGTCTGTGCGCCCGCAATAAACACATCCTTGGTGGCAGTGAACATGCCCTTAAATTCAGTGATGTCGGCCCCAACCACAAATACTGGCTTCGCGCTGCTGAGCAAGAGACCGCGAATACCGGACTGCGCTTTCAAGGTATCTACGGCTTCGCGTAAATCAGCTAATGTCTGCTGATTAAATTTATTCACCGACTCGCCCTGATTGTCGAACTGAATTTCTGCAAAACCATTGTCGATAAGAGTGAGACTGACAGTCTGTCCTTTATACATAGCGATCACTTTCCTTGATTGATAATTAGAGTCAGCCGGTATTCTAGCTTTGTTAGCGCGCCAGTCTATGATTTACTGCGACCATACGTATCCACAACAATAGCCAGCGAGATAGCAGATGACATTGCGAGATAATATGCACCGCGAGCAGCAATCCAGAGCCCTGTTTGAACAGGCCAAAGGCTATGCCTATGAATACGCCGACGGTGCCACGGAACGCAATGTCTTTCCCTCAATACAGGCTCTCGCTGATCTCGAACAGTTTGTCGAAGACCTTCCGGCCACCTCGGGAGATGCCGCAGCCATACTACAGCAGCTGCATGAATACGGCTCCCCTGCCACCACCGCACAGACCGGTGGGCGCTACTTTGGTTTTGTTAACGGTGGTATTTTGCCTGTCACTCTGGCGACCAAGTGGCTAAGTGATTTCTGGGATCAAAACACCGCGCTCTATGCAATGTCACCCGTTGCCTCCAAGCTCGAAGAGATTTGTGAACGCTGGTTAAAACAATTATTCGGGCTGCCTGACAGCACTGTTGCTGGGTTTGTCAGCGGAACCTCGTCAGCGATCTTATGTGGGCTGGCAGCAGCGCGTTATCGACTATTACAGAACCAGGGTTGGGACTTTAATCAGCAGGGGCACAATGGCGCGCCAGCACTGCGCATTATTGCTGGCCGTCATATCCATGGCGCTGCTACAAAGGCCGTCGCCCTGTTGGGTTTTGGTCTCGACAACATTGAATGGGTTGAGGGCGATGATCAGGGGCGCATCCTTCCCGAACAGCTGCCGCAATTGGATGGCAGCTGCATTGTTTTATTGCAGGCGGGCAATGTCAATTCAGGCTCCTTTGATCCCTTTGACGCGATCTGTGACAGGGCTAATGAAGTCGGTGCCTGGGTCCATATAGATGGTGCCTTTGGTCTTTGGGCGGGCGGCACCAAGCGGCTTAAACACCTAACCCAAGGTATGGAGAAAGCGCATTCATGGTCTGTGGATGGTCACAAGACGCTCAATACACCCTATGACAGTGGCATCTTACTATGCCGCGATCGAGATGCCCTGATCATGGCGTTGCAGGCGTCCGGTGCCTATCTCAACTTCAGTGAAAACCGCGATGGCATGCTTTACACACCAGAGATGTCTCGCCGTGCAAGAGCGGTTGAACTCTGGGCCGCGCTTAAATACTTGGGTGCTGACGGCGTCGATGAGCTGGTTTATGGCATGCATAAACGAGCACTGCAGTTTGCTCAGGAACTCGGAGCGACAGGTTTCGAAATACTTAATGATGTGGTGTTTAATCAGGTGATTGTCTCGCCAGCTAACAACGATATTGCAACAGACAAGATACTAAGCGCGATTCAAGACTCCGGCGAATGCTGGGTCGGCGGGTCTGTTTGGCAGGGTAAAAAAGTGATTCGTGTCAGCGTCTGTTCTTGGGTGACTAGCGCCGAAGATGTCAGCAGGTCGGTGCAGGCATTTATTGATGCTCGAGATGCTATCGCTGAAATATAATTACATCCGCGCCAATAAACTGCGGCGCACTGCCCCACTGCTGACCCAGATAGTCAAAGGTCGCTACTGAAAAGAAGCTGATATGAGTGGGGTCAGACTTGTAGTGCCAACTGGCGAATTTCTCTGGGCTGGCAACCAGCTTGGTCATAATCGCCAACTGCCCTCCTGGTTTCACAAGCCCCCAGAGTCGCTCTAACTCAAACAGCGGCTTAGCCAGATGCTCAACGACCTCGGTGGTGGTAATAAAATCATATTGCGACTCAAGCAATTCAGGATGATTGGCGTAATAGAGATCATAGAGTGCAACAGTATGTCCCTGTTCCTCTAATATCAAAGACAAACAGGGTCCTGGACCAGAGCCAAAATCCAACCCTTGACTGCCGGGCTGCAGTCTCTCCAATAAGGGCTGAGCAAGTCGATTGAGAAAGCTGCGGTAACCCAGATCCTGCGGGTCGTTTTCATGGAGATCGTACTCCGCCTTCTCCTGATCATCTGAAAGATGAAAGCACCGAGGCACAAACACCAGCTGACAAGCAGAGCACTGCCTATAGGTCCGATGTTGATCTCGATGATACTCGACCACCTCTGTCCCATTGCAAAGTGGGCAGCTGTCAGACGCTTGAATCATGTCGTGGGTCATGTCGTGGTGCATAGCGGTCAGGTCACAGTCAGTTGAAAAAAACAAGTCTACCCAGAGCGGATCGCTCAGGGCATAATCTCGCGCCTAATACAGACCATTGCCATCCGGCTATTGTCTGACCAATATTGAATCTACTAATCATTGTAAAAGGCCCACATGCAATCTATTGCCAGTCGTATCGCTAATGAACTCAAGGTCGGTGAACATCAGGTCACTGCCGCCATACAACTGCTTGACGAGGGCGCGACCGTACCTTTTATATCGCGCTATCGCAAGGAAGTCACCGGTGGCCTGGATGATACCCAGATGCGCAACCTTGAGGAGCGCCTCAACTATATAAGAGAGCTTGAAGATCGCCGCAAATCGATTCTCTCGAGTATCGAGGAACAGGGCAAGTTGACACCTGAACTGAAGCAGGCGATCAATCTTGCTGAGACCAAAACCCGCCTCGAAGATTTATATCTACCGTTTAAAGTGAAACGCCGCACCAAGGGCCAGATCGCCATTGAAGCGGGCCTAGAGCCTCTGGCAGACGGTCTTTATGGCGACCCATCGCAGGATCCAGAGCGAACGGCTGCCGCATTCGTGAATGCAGAGCTTGGCGTTGCCGATATCAAAGCGGCCTTGGATGGCGCTAAGTTTATTCTTATGGAACGCTTTAGCGAAGACGCTGAGCTGTTGGGCCGACTGCGCCAGTTTATGTTCGATGAGGCCAATATCACTGCCACTCTGGTGAACGGCAAAGATAAAGAGCCGGGCAAGGAACAGGCGGCAGCCAAATTCAAAGATTACTTTGAGCACAGCGAGCCTCTCAATACAGCCCCATCCCACCGAGCCTTGGCGATGTTTCGCGCTCGCCGAGAAGGGTTTATCAGCATTAAAGTGGATCTGATACTCGAGGACGATTTGGGCCATCCCTGTGAAAGCATGATCGCCCGTCAGGTCAATATTGAAAATCTGGGTCGCCCTGCAGATGATTGGCTTGGGGAGGTAGTGCGCTGGACCTGGCGTATCAAGCTGCACACCCATTTGGAAACTGATCTGCTTGGCAGCCTTCGTGAGCGTTCCGATCTGGATGCAATCAATGTCTTCTCGATCAATCTTAAGGATCTTATTCTGGCTGCACCTGCAGGCCAAAAAGCCACTATTGGCCTCGATCCCGGGCTACGTACGGGCGTTAAAGTCGCGGTGGTAGACAGCACCGGAAAGCTACTCGATCACACAGCGATCTTCCCTACAGCGCCCCAGCGAAAAACCCATGAAGCCGAAGCCATACTCACCCATTTCTGTGAAAAGTATGAGGTTGAGCTAATTGCTATAGGCAATGGCACTGGTAGCCGCGAGACTGAAAGTTTTGTCTTGGATATGCTGAAAAATAACACGGGGCTAAAAGCTCAGGCTGTGATGGTCAATGAAGCCGGCGCATCGATCTACTCGGCCTCTGAATTTGCCGCCAAAGAATTTCCCGATCTAGATGTCACCATTAGAGGTGCAGTATCTATTGCCCGTCGCCTGCAGGATCCATTGGCCGAGCTGGTTAAAATTGATCCCAAGTCCATAGGTGTGGGCCAATACCAGCACGATGTCAGTCAGGTAAAACTGGCCCGCAGCCTCGACTCAGTAATTGAAGACTGTGTAAACGCCGTGGGTGTTGAGGTGAATACAGCCTCCTCTGCCCTGCTGCGCCGCGTCTCTGGCCTCAGCCAAACCATCGCCGATAATATTGTCGACTACCGCGATCAGCAGGGAGCCTTTAAAAGCCGTGAGCAGCTCAAGCTGGTCAGCCGTTTTGGCGAGCGTACCTTTGAACAGGCCGCCGGCTTTTTGCGTATAGCTAATGGTGACAACCCGCTCGACGCTTCAGCGGTACACCCAGAGACCTACTCTTTAGTTGAACGCATTGCTGAAGCCAACAAGACCTCCCAGAAAGCCCTGCTTGGCAATAGCCAGCTGCTGCGCAAACTGGACCCAGCAAACTATGTAGACAGCCAGTTTGGCCTGCCCACTATCACTGACATCCTCAGTGAGCTGGATAAGCCAGGGCGCGATCCTCGCCCCGAGTTTAAAACTGCCACTTTTAAGGAAGGCATAGAGACCATTAAGGATCTCAAGCCGGCAATGCTCCTCGAAGGTGTGGTGACCAATGTCACCAACTTTGGTGCCTTTGTGGATGTTGGCGTGCATCAGGATGGTTTGGTGCATATCTCCGCCATCGCCAATCGTTTTGTGAAAGACCCTCACGAAGTGGTCAAAACCGGCGATATAGTTAAAGTCAAAGTGATGGAAGTCGATGTTGCTAGAAAGCGTATAGCATTAAGTATGCGGACCGATGATGAAGTAACTCCGGCGGGTTCTAATAAAAATCCAGAGGGAAAGCCAGATGGGAAGCCAGATGGGAAGCCAGGCGGCAAGGCTGGTCAGCAGGCTAACCAAAGGACAAATAGCAGCCCTAAACCGGCCCACAAAAACGCCAAGCCACAGAATCGTCCCCCAGCCCGAGCGCCAAAACCTCAGGCCAAAGGCAGTATGGCGGCACTCTTTGAAAAGGCGCTTAAGAAGCCATAGGAAAAGAGGCAAAAACCATCATCAGTGGTAAAAACAGGGTCAACTTAGCTTCCTCAGGCGCTAATAAAACTGAGCCTCGGGGATTGCTAAAAAGTTATGAATTATTTGCCGGATAATTGTATTTCGCATTGACGGTTACCGGTCCGATCAGTATTATGCGCCCTCTCGTAAGAGACCGCATGGTAAGACATTCGGGAATTAGCGCAGCCTGGTAGCGCGCCTGCTTTGGGAGCAGGATGTCGGGGGTTCGAATCCCTCATTCCCGACCACTTTCCGGCTTTGTAAATTGCGCCCGTAGCTCAGTTGGATAGAGCAACGGCCTTCTAAGCCGTGGGTCGCAGGTTCGAATCCTGCCGGGCGCACCATCTTTACTATCAGATGGGCCCACATGTAGGACTGGTCAATCAGTAATACTCAATGGTGGACGTAGCTCAGTTGGTAGAGCCCCGGATTGTGATTCCGGTGGTCGCGGGTTCAATCCCCGTCGTCCACCCCATTTGATACCCTCGTTGTTACCCTATTTTTTACACCACGCTTTTTTACACCACGCCTTTTTGTTACACCACGCCTTTTTTTGCACCACGCCTTTTTTTACACCACGCGTTTTTTGCAGCATCCCTATTAAATTTTCTTATGCGCTGCGAAAAAGGTTGCTTTAGCCTCACACGTTGCCTATTTTGTTGCCCTTCTTTATTAACCGATTTAAACAGGTCTAAACATGACTGCACTGATTCTTGATGGTAAAACCCTTGCCGCTCAAACCGAAGCCGAACTGTCCGAAAGAGTTGCTGCCCTTAAAGCTGCCAATAATGGTCAGGCCCCTATTTTGGCAACCATTCTCGTCGGCGGCGATCCAGCATCAGCCACCTATGTGAAGATGAAGCAGAACGCCTGTAAGCGTGTCGGCATGGATTCAATCGCAGTCGAGA
>CAWLBR010000109.1:0-8133 GCA_963855085.1 Gammaproteobacteria bacterium | reverse complement strand
TCTAACCATCAATGTATGCTACGGGGCAAAACCACCATGGTGTCAGATGATAGAGCCCGACCGCATAATATCCCCCGAGATGTCTGTTGCCGAAGAGCGTTTTGATCGCGCACTGCGTCCGGTAAGCCTAAAGGATTATGTCGGTCAGCCGGTTGTGGTTGAACAGCTGGGCATCTTTATTGAAGCCGCGCGCAAGCGCAGCGAACCCCTAGATCACACTCTGGTATTTGGTCCTCCCGGACTGGGTAAAACCACTCTTGCACACATTATTGCCAATGAGATGCAGGTGGCCCTTAAAACCACCTCTGGACCGGTTTTGGAAAAAGCCGGCGATCTCGCTGCACTGTTAACCAATCTTGAACCAGGCGATGTGCTGTTTATCGATGAGATTCACCGCCTCAGTCCTGTGGTCGAAGAGATTCTCTATCCGGCCATGGAAGACTACCAGCTGGATATAGTGATCGGCGAAGGCCCAGCTGCCCGTTCAATCAAACTGGATCTACCGCCCTTTACTCTGGTTGGTGCCACCACCAGAGCCGGTCTTCTTACAGCACCATTGCGCGACCGCTTCGGTATTGTCCAGCGCTTAGAATTTTATTCAGAAGCCGACCTCACCAGTATTGTTGTCCGTGCCGGCGCTATATTAAATGTCTCAATAGATGCCAAGGGCGCTGGTGAAATTGCCCGCCGATCTCGGGGTACACCGCGTATCGCCAACCGCTTATTGCGCCGGGTGCGCGACTACGCCGAAGTCAAAGGTGATGGCTCGATTAGCGCAGAGATTGCCGATGCGGCTCTAAATATGTTGGCTGTGGATCAGCGCGGTTTTGACCATCAGGATCGACGCTTGCTGCTCACCTTGATGGAAAAATTTGAAGGGGGCCCAGTGGGCGTCGACAGTCTAGCTGCGGCAATGAGCGAAGAGCGGGGCACTATTGAAGATGTGTTGGAACCCTATCTGATTCAGCAGGGCTATCTGATGCGCACCTCCCGCGGTCGCATGGCAACACGCATGGCCTATGAGTACTTTGGTTTGCAGACGCCGCGCAAAATGGAGAGCCTACAGCCAATTGAAAGCCAGGAACAGGGCGCTCGGGATGCCTGATTCACTGGCAGAATTTAGTCTGCCCATCCGCGTCTATGTTGAAGATACCGATGCCGGTGGCATAGTCTTCTACGCCAACTATCTAAAATATATGGAACGTGCGCGCACTGAACTGATGCGCAGTCTAGGCTTTGATAAACCCGCGCTCTTTGATGATATGCAGTTTGTGGTTAGCCAAGTGTCCCTGAAGTATCACAGCCCAGCGATATTGGATGATCAGATAAGCGTCACTGCAGTGCTGAGCAAAGCCAGTCGCGTAACCTTTGAAATGACCCAGCAAGTTTTTCGTGGCGATGAACTGTTGGTCGAGGGTTGGGTCAAAGTGGCTTGTATTAATTCCACCAGCAAGCGACCTCAGGGTATGCCCAAACCTATGTTCCATGCTTTAACCGAAGGCTTTAACCGAAGGCTTTAACCCAGAGCTTTAACCCAGAGCTTTAACCCAGAGCGTCAAGAACCCAATTTAGCTAAACAGGGAGTTATACAGTTGATAGAAGAAAACATGTCCATCTGGCACCTAATCGCCAATGCCAGCGTGCTGGTGCAATTTGTTATGGGAATTTTATTTATCGCCTCAATCATGTCCTGGATGATGATTGTGCAGCGGGGAATTTTTCTCAATACAGCCCAGCGTGGATTCCGCCAGTTTGAAGATGCCTTTTGGTCCGGAGTGGATCTCAACAAACTTTACGGCGAACTGACTCAGGAAGCCAAAGAACATGGCGGCCGCGATGGCGTAGAAAATGTCTTTCGCGCTGGGTTTCGTGAATTTAACCGTCTAGCCCAAACCGACAAAGCCGATCCCGATGCCATTATGGAAGGTACTGATCGCGCCATGCGGGTGGCTCTATCCCGAGAAGATGAAAAGCTCAATATCAGCCTGCCATTTCTCGCCAGTGTCGCCTCAGTAAGCCCCTATATAGGTCTATTTGGTACAGTCTGGGGGATTATGAACTCCTTCCGTGGTCTAGCCATGGTGCAGCAGGCAACCTTGGCCACAGTGGCTCCGGGAATCTCCGAGGCACTGATCGCCACCGCCATGGGTCTGTTTGCCGCGATTCCCGCACTAATAGCCTACAACCGCTATGCCGCCATAGTGGAGACCATGAACAGCAGCTACGAAACCTTCGCCGAGGAGTTTTCGAGTATTTTGCACCGCCAGATTCGCGCCAACTAATTGGCTCAAGTGCAGTTAGCAAATGGATAAGCTTTTGAGGCTCGAAAAGTGAAGACAAAACGAACGAAACGAAAACTGGTTGCCGAGATAAACGTCGTACCCTATATAGACGTGACTTTGGTATTGCTGGTTGTATTTATGATTACCGCGCCACTGTTAATGCAGGGCGTCAAAGTGGACCTGCCCGAGGCCAATTCAGCGCCTATGGATGCCAAGGACCAAGAACCCTTTATTGTCTCGATCAAAGCCGATGGCAGTTATTGGATCGATGTGAAGGGCGAAAATCAGATTCAGAGCCTCGCTGTAATCAAAGACCGGGTCGGTAAAATACTCCGTCAAACACCGAAAACCCCGATATTGGTTTGGGGTGATAGCAAGGTGGATTACGGCGTGGTGGTCAATTTGATGAGTGAGCTACAGGCCGCTGGAGCGCCCTCTGTGGGTTTGGTCACGGAGCCACCAACGAATTAATATGGGCAGTCTTCTCAGTTACTCAGTCGCCGTTCTGGTCAGTCTCGCACTGCACCTTGGCCTGCTTGCAGTCCTCTTTGTGGGCTGGGAACCGGAAACCAAGCGAGTAATGATACAGCCGCAATTTATTGAGGCTAAGCTAGTGGAATTGGCGCCGAAAAAAGTCGTTCAACCAAAGGCCAAGCCAAAGAAACCGAAGACGGATATTGCCAAGCAGAAGCGCGAGGCTAAGAAACGCAAAGATAAGCTCGCAGCGCAGAAAAAAGCCCAAGATAAAAAGCGCGAGCAAGAGCGTCTTGCAGCGCTCAGCGAAAAGAAACGTCTAGAGGAATTACGCTTGGCTGAAGAGCAGCGCCTCAGAGATGAAAAAGAAGCTGCCCAAAAGGCAGAACGCAAACGCATAGAGACCGAGTTTGCCGAAGCTGTAGCGGCAGAGCAGGCCGAGATTAATGCTCAGGAAGACGAGCGCGTCGCCAACAGTTACCGTCAGCTTATTCAGCAGCGCCTGTCGGAGAACTGGAGCCGTCCCCCTAGCGCACGACTGGGTATGGAAACCCTAATACGTATTCGCCTAGTGCCTACTGGGCGCATCACCGGCGTGACTATACTGACCTCCAGTGGAGACACAGCCTTTGACCGCTCAGTAGAGCAGGCCGCGCTGAAAGTAGAACAGTTTATTGAATTGCAGGGCATGGAGCCGGACTTATTTGAACGTAAATTCCGTCAGGTCGATGTCGCATTTAGTCCCGAAGATCTCAGATTATAAGGTAGTGACGCAATGACAGTTAGAATCGCCAAATCCCTAATCGTTCGCACGCTGCTGGTCGGACTGCTGTTAGCAGTGGCCTCTCCCAGCTACAGCGAACTGGTTATTCGCGTGACCCAAGGCAATGATCAGCCGACCAAGATTGCCATAGCGCCAATCGCCATGGCCGGTATTCGGTCTTCCGAGGATATCAGCTCTATTGTTGAAGCCGACCTAGCCCGCAGCGGTCTGTTCGCCCCTATGGAACGTCGCGATATGCTCGCCTTTCCAAGTTCAGCCTCAGAGGTTTACTACCGTGACTGGCGTCTTTTAGGCGCGGAATATCTGGTTGCTGGAAATATGCGCGCCATAGCCGAAGGTCGTTACCAAATTGAATTTAGCCTGTTAAATGTCAGCGGCCAAAAAACAGTATTCACTCATAAGGTCAGTGGCACCATCAACCAGATGCGCGATCTGGCACACCTGATCAGCGATAAAGTCTATGAAGAAATCACAGGCACTCGCGGCGCCTTTTCCACGCGACTGGCCTATGTCACAGCCACTCGAAGCAATGATATCTATACCTACAGACTTAATGTTGCCGATGCAGACGGCGCCCGGGAGAAACTGGTATTGGAATCCGGCGAACCGATTATGTCTCCAGCCTGGTCTGCCAATGGTAAAGAGCTCGCCTATGTGTCCTTTGAAACCGGTCGTCCGGCTATCTTTCGCCAGAACCTGGTCAGCGCTCAGCGAGAGCAGTTAACCAACTTCACCGGTCTTAATGGCGCACCCTCATGGTCTCCCGATGGCACCCAGATGGCCCTAGTGCTGTCGAAAGACGGCAATCCAGAGCTTTATCTGCTGGATTTACAGAGCAAGAAATTTTCCCGCCTAACCCGGCACTTTGCTATTGATACAGAGCCCACCTGGATGCCCGACGGCAAACATCTACTGTTTACCTCAGATCGTGGCGGCACCCCACAGATATATAAATTAAATATTGCCAGCAAGGCCACTGAACGCCTAACATTCAGCGGCAATTACAATGCTCGCCCAAGTTTGGCACCAGACGGCCGCACAATGGCCATGGTGCATCGCCAGCGGGACACATTTCATATAGCCTCGCTCGATCTTAAGACAGGCCGAATGATAGAATTGACCGAAACTAGGCTAGATGAATCTCCCACGGTTGCGCCTAATGGGGCTATGCTAATGTATGCCACTAAACAGGGTGACCGCGGGGTTCTAGCTGCTGTATCATTGGACGCCGGAGTTCGCTATATATTGCCGTCCAGTAGTGGCGACGTAAGAGAACCAGCATGGTCACCATTTTTACGTTAAGCTTTTTGTGTAATGCCCCAGTGACATTGTTTAAGAGCTTCATTGCTTAAGAGCTACATTGCTTAAGAGCTACATTGTTCAGGGGGCACATAGTCAAAAGACTTATAGAGATAAAAAAATTACCAACTTATAATTATTAAAATTTTGCAAAACAGGAGTTCCAAATGAAAACATCTTTTATCAAATCTGGCCTTAGTACACTGCTTCTAGCTGCAGTTTTGACCGGTTGTAGTAGCAATCCAGTAGTGGAAGAGCAGCAGACTTCAACCGACATTGAAGACACATCTGTACAAACTGGCCAGGTTGATACCTCGGCAATTGACGACGCCACTGTTGAAGTTATGACCGCTGACACCGTATTCTATTTTGACTTCGACAAAGCCTTACTCAAGCCTGAGTCACGTGCTGCACTGCTCGAGCACTCTGCATCACTGCAGAACAGCCCACGCAATGTACGTCTTGAAGGTCACGCCGATGAGCGCGGCACACGCGAGTACAACATGGCACTGGGCGAGCGACGCGCCAATGCAGTTAAAGAATTCCTCGTTCTGCAGGGTGTTTCTCCCGGTTTGATCGAAGTTATCAGCTACGGCGAAGAACGCGCAGCAGCCTACGGCAGCAACGATGATGCCTGGGGCCTCAACCGTAGAGTTGAACTGAAGTAAAAAATCCTTTGGCTGGTTAAATAAGCCAAAAAGATTTAAGCGTGCGGCCGGGGTTGTGACATACTCTGGCCGTTTCTCTATTTGTTATAAACAGGATTATCCTCTACTCGCCATGAAATCTTCTCTTGCACCGGTCGCCATTCTTGCCGCTTCTCTGTTGTTGCCGGCCCTAGCCAGCAATGTTTCAGCCCAGGCCGCACCAGTAGTGGATCTGACCTATAGCGCGCCAAAAACAACGGCTCAGGCATTGGTTAAACCAGTAGCTCAGTCAGCTAATGGAAGCTATAACCAGTCACAGATGATGCAAAATGAAGTGCGCGAATTGCGTGGTTTGGTTGAAGAGCTGAGCTATGAGTTGCAGCGTGTTAAGCAGCGTCAGATGGATGATTATCTGGACCTAGATCGACGACTCAGTGCGCTTCTTTCTGGCGCCACGCCGGATGACTTTGCCGCGGATGCAGATGGCGACTTACAACTGAATATTGATGGACAGCCACCAGCAGTGGTAGCCGGATCGCCTGATGATGTTATTGAAGAACAGCCTTTAGATCAGACTTTTGATGCAGACTCGCAAGTGCCATCAGCGGCACCAGCCATCAACACCGAAGAGATCGCACAGAACTACGCACAGGCATCCAACCTGCTGCTTAAGAAGCGTGATATCAATGCCGCAGCTCTGGCTTTTAAGCAGCACGTTATTGATTACCCAGCCAGCCCCTATACAGCCAATGCCTACTACTGGCTCGGCGAGATCTACCTACTCCAAGGACAGGATGAAATGGCCCGCCAGGCCTTCACCCTAGTAGTTGAGCAACACCAAAATCATGGCAAGGCGATGGACGCGACCTTTAAACTCGGCAAAATATATCACCAACTGGGGGAAACAGATCGCGCCCGGGACCTACTAGAGAAAGCCTCCAAAGGCATAGGTGGTGCTGCCAGAAAAGCTCAGAGTTATCTAAAAAATAATTTTTAGCTGCTCGAATTAAATCACGCATTTAAATGTCCGCCCCAGCCAATCAGAAAATAATCACATGTCTGAAACCGAACTTCGTATCACCGAGATATTCCATTCCCTACAGGGCGAAACCAGCACTGTAGGCCTGCCCACCGTATTTGTGCGCCTCACCGGCTGCCCACTGCGCTGTGGCTACTGCGACACCGCCTACGCCTTCGAAGGCGGCAGCAAATGGACCCTCAGCGCCATTCTCAGCACCGTAGCCGACTATGGCGCCAAATATGTCACCGTCACCGGTGGCGAGCCCCTAGCGCAACCTCAGTGCATAGAACTATTGGAAAGACTCTGTGATCTGGGTTATCGCGTATCCCTAGAAACCAGTGGTGCTTTGCCAGTCGATGACGTAGATCCACGAGTCTTTAAAATTGTTGATCTGAAAACTCCAGGTTCAGGCGAAGTATCGAAAAACCTCTACAGCAATATCGAACATCTTTTACCTCATGACGAAGTTAAGTTTGTTATCTGCGATCGCCAGGATTACGACTGGAGCTGCATGAAAATCGACGAGTTAGGCTTGCATGGCAGGGTAGCTGAAATACTTTTTTCACCCAGTCAAGGCGTTTTGCCACCGGCAGAACTGGCCAAATGGATGCTTCATGACAAACTCAATCTGCGCATGCAGATCCAGACCCACAAATATATCTTTGGCGACCAACCTGGTCACTAGCTCTAAGTAAAAATTATTTAACAGAGGACAATGTAATAAGCATGTCAAAGAAAGCTGTAATTCTCGTATCCGGCGGACTGGACTCCACCACCGTAGTCGCAATGGCCAAAAGCCAAGGCTATGACTGCTACACCCTCAGTTTCGATTACGGCCAGCGCCATCGCTCTGAACTGGTCGCTGCTCAAAAAATCTCCGAGCTAATGACAGTTCACGCCCACAAAGTAGTGAAACTGGATCTCGGTAGTATTGGCGGCTCAGCGCTAACCGACAGCAGCATCGAAATACCCGAATCCGAAACCACAGGCATACCTGTCACCTATGTACCCGCCCGCAACACAGTATTTCTCTCAATCGCCTTAGGCTGGGCCGAAGTGCTTGGCGCCAACGATATTTTCCTCGGCGTTAACGCCGTCGACTACTCCGGTTACCCCGACTGTCGCCCTGAGTATATAAAAGCCTTTGAAACCATGGCCAACCTAGCCACCAAAGCCGCAGTAGAAGGGCAGAGGCTAAAAATTCATGCCCCGCTTATCGATATGACCAAGGGACAAATCGTAGAGACTGGAATGGCTCTAGGGGTCGATTACAGCACCACAGTTTCCTGTTATCAGGCCAATTTAGAAGGCCAAGCCTGCGGTAAATGTGAAAGCTGCCGACTGCGCCGACAAGGCTTCGAACAGGCCGGAATAAATGACCCCACCAGATATCAAAAAAACGCTTGAATTCTTGCAGCCGGTCAGTATGATACGCACCTCTTCAAAGGGGCCGTTAGCTCAGCGGTAGAGCAGTTGGCTTTTAACCAATTGGTCGATGGTTCGAATCCATCACGGCCCACCAAACAAATAAAAAAGCCACCCAATAGGGTGGCTTTTTTATTTGTCCGGCGGGACCGTCTGGAAAGAACCACCGTTCGACAAAATGCGAAGGCATTTTGGACGCCA
>CAWLBR010000108.1:0-8147 GCA_963855085.1 Gammaproteobacteria bacterium | reverse complement strand
GAAGCGCAAACCCAGCGTAAGGTAAAGGCCTGTTCCCAATAGCAGGGCTAGCATTAGCGGCCCCCAGGCCCAGGCATTGACTGTGGTCATTATCTCCATAGTGACGACCCTTTTTTAAGTCTTTTTATTGGTCGTTAGCAGTGGTGATGCCGAAACCACTGCGCTGAGGAAATACGCCAAAAATACCGCCAGTATGAACAAATACAATATCGCGGCTGCCCTCGAATCGCCCATTGCCGATTTCCGCCAGCATACCGGCGAAGGCCTTGCCGGTATAAACCGGGTCGAGAACGAGACCTTCCAGTCGGCCTAATTCAGCAATAAGCTCAAAAATTTCAGGATCTGCAACAGCGTAGCCTGGACCCACATAGCCATCCAGAACTCGCGGCTCTATCGCGACATCTGGAGCTTCGGGGTATCGCCGTCGCCAATCGGCGGCGTCACTGGCAACCTTATCGAGGAAATACGTTTCATCATCACAAACATTAATGCCCCATACCGTAGCCGGCAACTTATGCAGCGCTGCCCCAAGGGTCAATCCCGTCTGTGTCCCACCGGACCCAGTCGCGGTAATGACATGTGCACGTTCAATACCGTATGTCGTAAAGTCCCGGACCAGCTCCTCACACGCTGCAATATAGCCCCACGCTCCAATGCCGTCACTACCGCCTGTTGGCACCACCAATGCCTTGCGACCCTGCACGGCGTAGTATTCCTGCCACTGACGGAACAGGTCATCAAGGTGATTAACGTATTGTTTTAATGGGTAGCAACTGACTGCCGCACCCGCCAGATGATCCAGCAGAAAATTCCCTTCTGGGTCCAGTGGTTCTTCGCCGCGCAACAACAGATGAACCGCTAGCCCCAACTGAGCGCCGGCAAAAGCTGTAGCACGACAATGGTTGCTTTGTAATCCGCCACAGGTCAACAAGGTGTCATAGCCATTATCGATAGCGAAGGCCGTAATGAATTCGAGCTTGCGCACCTTGTTTCCGCTCAGGGTGCTGCCCGTCAGGTCATCACGCTTGACCCAGATCCGATGACCGCACCCCCATTTTTCAGAGGCGCGTTCAAGGTATTGGAGGGGGGTTGGCGACTGCGCCAGATCTATCTTGCGAGGGTAGACCAGGGCCATTTTTAGCCGATGGTCTTTAATGTGCCTTTAGGCAGTACAGCATGTAGATGGACACGCTGGAATTTCATTTCGACATTATTGGCAACATTGAGCGTCATATAATTATCATCCAGCGCCGTCACCTTGCCCAGAATTCCCGACGTAGTGACAACCTCATCACCCTTGTTCAACTCTGACACCATTTTTGTATGTTCTTTCTGACGTTTACGCTGTGGACGGATAGCAATAAAGTAGAAAAGGGCAAAAAGACCTACCAGAAACAATATCTGGAACATATCTCCGCCGACCGGACCGACTCCCGCATCTTGCGCATAGGCACTGTTAATAAACAAACTCATTAAACATTTCTCCCGTAGATAAGCTCATAAAGTAGCGTAGAAAACAGCGTGTAATTTACAGGGTTTCACTCCATCCCGCAATGAATCCTGGCCTGAGTAGAGCTTCTCCGCGGCGGCAATTGACCAGACATTCAAGCAGGGATGTCAACGTCATATTCCATGATTTGCGGCGCATGGTCAGAAAATCGCTGATCCCTGTAGATTGACGCTGTCCGCACTTTGTCAACGAGCTTGGGGGTTATGACCTGATAGTCCAGTCGCCATCCGACGTTATTGGCTCTGGCCTGCCCCCGATTGGACCACCACGTATATTGCTCTGGCTCAGTATTGATCACGCGAAAAGAATCCACATACCCTAGCTCGTCATAAAGCACATCAAGCCAGGCCCGTTCTTCGGGCAGGAAGCCTGAGTTCTTGCGGTTACCGCGCCAATTTTTAATGTCGATGGCCTGGTGGCAGATGTTCCAGTCAGCGCAAATAATCAGTTCACGACGCTTGCGCCGCAGCGCTTTTAGATGCTCCATAAAAATATCCATGAAGCGCAGCTTTTTTTGTAGGACTTCATCACTGCTTGATCCAGACGGCATATACAAAGAGATAACGCTCAACCCTTTAAAGTCTGCCTGGATATACCGTCCCTCGGAGTCTGCGGGATCCCAGCCCAGCCGGGTAATGACCTTCCGCGGTTTTACCTTGCAGTACAGCGCGGTGCCACTGTATCCCTTCTTGATCGCGTCGTTGTAGAAGCAGTAGTAACCGGCCGGAGAAAAAACCGGGTCGCTCAGTTGATGTACCTGGGCTTTAGTTTCCTGAATACAAACCACGTCCGGTTGTTCTGCCTGCAACCAATCGAAAAAGCCCTTTGCCGCTGCCGAGCGGATACCGTTAGTGTTACAGGTGATTATCTTCGCCATTGTCCTATTCCGTCAGTCTCACCGATCAGCAGTGTACCGGAAGGATCTTGAAAGGATCAATTGCCGCAAGAAATTTAGGGGTGTCAAGGTGACAGACGCAAACTTTGCGCTACACTTTGAAGTGTATGGCAATGACGGCCCCAACAACCATAAAAAAGGAGATGCCCGTGACCAAGACTGCCGCAGAGAATAATCAGGCGATAGCCGCTCAGTTATCCAACAATTTTCCTCGCCTATTGCGAGAGCTCTCGCGCGATTTTGATAGGCGTATCTGCGAGGGCCTTGCCGCACGCGGGCACATCGACATTCGAACCTCGCATAGCACGGTCTTAGGCAATCTCGGGATGGGTGATGTGCGCGTAACAGAACTGGCCAGACACTCCCAGATGACCCAGCAGGCCATGGGGAAAATACTGAAGGACTTAGAGACCCTAGAGTACATCAAGCGCAGTATCGATGACAGCGACAAACGCGCTAAGGAGATTCAATTGACAGAGCGAGGCAGGGTTCTGGTGCAGGACAGTCTAGAGGTTGTCGACCAGACCTGTGATCACTACGCGACCAAAGTGGGGGCGCAACAACTGGAGGACCTCGAACACAACCTGCGCTCTGCCGTGCAGCAGCTGCATCTGCACAATCTGCCTGCGTCTTGGACTGACCCTTAGCGCCTACAGGTTATATCGATACAAATTTATATAAATCAATGATTTATTATAGATACCTAATATAATATCTAACTTTTTATCTAGAGATTCATAAAGTCAGGCAGATTGAACACCCAGCTTTTTTCTTCAGCACGCTTGGCAATACGCCAGCCCTTATCGGTGCGACGATAAGTGTCGACATACCAAAGTCCGAGGAAAAAAGTTTGGGTACTCGCCTCCCCTAAGCGCATTTCCATAGGGTTAAAGCACATCACTCGCCCTGTCGCCTCGTCGCCCTGCAGTTGCACCTGGACATTCGCATTGAGATGCTGAGTGTTTGGAAACAGTTCATTAGTAACCGATGCCTTGAGAAATGTAATGGTCTCTTCAAGGTCCCCGACACTGCCACCCATGGCGCCATAGTCGATATGGGCATCCGCGGTAAAAACGTCTTCACGTAACGCATCAAAACGCTTGCTGTCGATCAGATGGGCGTAATGAAACACCAAATCCTGAATCTCAAAGCGGTCTGACAGCTCTTGTTGCGATAACATAAATTTTACTCCTGCAAAAAATCCAGCGGTAGTGCGATGTAATCCTGATACATCCTGTCCCGATGTGCTTCTAAACGCGGTGTCAGGCAGGCCCGCGTAGCCTCATCGACTGACGCATACGCCGTGCGCATGTAGTCTGGCATCGGATTATGCTCAGGGCCAAGAGGCTTTACCATACCGGCAAAATTGGCCCAGTAAAAATCCGCTGCGGTGACGGTAGACCCCACCATGAAATCACTGCCTGCTGCCTCCTGCCGCAACAACCTGCCATCTAACTCAGCACTCATAGCCTGCAAACGCTCGATGGCAGCCGCATAAGTCTGTTTAGACCAGCCGTATTTCATGCCCAGACGAACGGCTATGTCTGGCGGCTCGTCCAACAACAGCATTGGGGCCAGTATTTGTAGACGTCGCTGCCAACCGAAACCATCAGCGCCTGCGATCAGCGCAGAAACTCCCAGAACATCGATTCTGGCGCCGCAGTCCTTCGGTACCAGTGGACGCTCGGGCGACAATCTCTCTGCCAACATCAATAGGTCGAACCAATGGCAGACAGGCGGGAAGTCCTCATACACGGCAACCGGTGCTGATGTTTGTCCTGTCCATTTTTGCAAGGCATCGTTGTCACCGCCGCCTTGCTGAAGTATCGGCGTGTACTCAATATTCTTGAAAGCAAGTATCGCTTTCGCCGCCTCGCCCCAAGGCCCTGGCACACCCGCGGTCAAGACCAAACGCAGGCCGGGTGCTGACATCCCTTCCTCTACGCTGAGGTACTTCATTGCAATCGCTTATTCATCGAGCTTAAACACCTTGATAGCGTTTTCTCGCAGAAATTTTGGCCACACCTCATCGCGAAACGGCACGTCGGGCATTTCACTGAAAATTCGGTCTAACGATAGGCCCATAGGAAAATAGCCGGCGTACATCACCTGACCAGAGCCGCGCTTATTGGCAAAGTCGATAATGTCAGGCGGGTAATGCTTGGGCGCAAATGCGCTGGTCATATAATATAAATTGGGATACTTGAGCATCATTTTCCATGCTACATCGGTCCAGGGCTCACAACCGTGGCGGGTCACCACTCGCAGTTCAGGAAAAAACCATAGCACCTCATCCAGTAATTCAACTTTCTGTGGTCCGAACGGCACCCGTGGCCCGGGAACCCCCATACACGGGCAGAAGGGAATATCCAGCTCCACAAGCTTGGCATAGATCGGGTACCACTTCTTATCGTTGACCGGCACCGGTGGGCAGATCATGGCGGGGGCAGCTGTCACCGCTTTTATATCAAACTCCTCATGCATCGCGACAATCTTGCGCACCTCGTCCATGCCCCTGTTGGCATTCGCCTCGTAAGAAGCAAAAAATCGGTCTGGATGCGCGCGCAGGGCCTGTTCCTGTAAATCGCTAAAGCCTAAGCCAATCATGGCGCGCTCTATGCCATGCTTATCCATCTGCGCCAACGTATAGGCGATAGCATCTCCTTTGTTACTGGTATCGGGTATGTCCTTGAACATGTATTGGGCGGGCATGCTAAACAGATCATGACTTTCCCGGTCCATCAACAAGGGCTTAATCCAGTCATAAAAAGTGCTGCTGTCATCGCCGGGTATGGCGAGCATTAAATCGATGACCCCAATATCCTTTGGCATTGGCATGACGCTTAATTCCTTCCTGATACGGCTGGCAGAATGAGTATATATGCTTCTTTTAACATTATATTCATGGCATAACTAATTGATTATAATTAATATTTATACTTGCATGGGTGCTGCATCATCGGCGTCATGGCGCTGTTTGCGAAGACGCATAGGCAATGTTGAATCTACCGAGGCATAGCGATAACAGCCTAGCTCGTCGACTGTTCGCTCAATCTGTCCCCGGTGGTGCAGGTAATTGAGATGCGCAATACACTCCCCCAATGCCAAACCGAGATTATGATCATCGAGTTTGCGTTTAAACATCACCGGTAGCAGCTCCATCGCGCTGGCTGGATCGCTCAAACACGCCTCTTCCAACGCCAATAAATGCTCCTCATGGTGCTCGATCAAGTACCGCAACCGCTCATGCAGCCCGTAAAATGGCGTATTGTGCGCCGGCAGCACGAGGGTGTCGTCTGGCAGCACCTCGAGAAAATGCTCCAGCGATCTGAACCACTCCTTAAGCGGATTGCCTTCTGGCTCGGAGCCCGAGACACTGATATTGGATGTAATTCTAGGGATCACCTGATCCCCAGAGATCAGAATATTGAGTCCGCTGCTGTACAAGCAGGCATGTTCCGGTGAGTGCCCCCGGCCTATTATCACCTGCCAACGGTTACCATTAATGGACAAAAATCCACCGTCAACCATGCGTCGGTAAGCCGTAGGCATAGGCGTGATGTAGGGTCCAAACCCGCCAAAGTGCTTGCGGGATTTTACAATCTGATCTGGGGTATATCCGGAGCGGGTGAGGTGGCGTTCTGTTGCCCAGTTGAAATGCTCATTCGTGGTTCTGGAAAAGGATAGACCGGTGAAGTATTCAGCCTCGGTCATATAGAAAGGAACCTGCCATTTCTCGCACAGCCAACCTGCCATGCCGGTATGGTCAGGATGGTAGTGTGTCGACACCACCGCCTTCACCGGCTTGCCATTCAGATGCCGCTCAAATACCTTTTCCCACAGTTCCTGGGTTGGACCAATCGCAATACCGGTATCGATTAGCCACCAGCCATCCGTATCTTCAAGCAGATAAAGATTGATGTGGTCTAGTGCCATGGGCAGTGGCATACGCAGCCACAGCACGCCCGGCACAATTTCGCGAATCTCACCCGAGTCGGGCGCATCATCAAATAAATAGTTCAACATAACGTGAGAGCTACAGCCCTAACTCCGTGATCAGCGCAATAACATCGTCATGGTGAGATTTGGTTTTCACCTTACTCATCACATGCTTTATGCGTCCATCCTTGCCAATGATAAAGGTGGTGCGTAACACACCCATGAACTCGCGGCCCATGAATTTTTTAAGGTCCCATGCACCGTATTTCTCGGTGATGGCGTGATCCTCGTCAGAAAGCAGGGTAAAGTTAAGATCTTGTTTTTCGATAAATCGACCCAACTTAGCAACAGGATCGGGGCTAACGCCTAGCACCACAGTATCGATTTTGGCCAGAGCATTCTTGCTGTCACGAATACCACAAGCCTGTACCGTGCATCCAGGGGTCATCGCTTTGGGATAAAAGTACAGCACGACATTCTTCTTACCCTTGAATTCTTTCAGACTGAGCTTTTTGCCTTCTTGATCTAACAGGGTGAATGCAGGGGCCACCCCACCAACTTTTGGAAATGCCATGAGTAATTACTCCTTTATATCACTACAATGCAAAATGCATAGCACGCGTAGACGCGGTAATGATCGCTTAGTAAAATGTCAGCTGCGCTTCGCGCGATGATCTATAGCCGATACGCGCACGGGGAAATGCCCCGCTGCGGCGTCAGAAAAGTATTCTTTGAGTGTCTCTGACACCACTTGGAACGCAATATTATCCCAAGGAATATCAGCCTCAGCATACAGCTGTGTCTCCAGACTTTCAGGCCCCGCACTGTGCTCCCCATCATCCAGGTCGCAGCGATAAAACATGTAAACCTGACTAATGTAGGGCACGTCAAAGATGCGATAAAGGTCGACGTTAGTGACTCGCGCCTTCGCCTCCTCCCAGGTCTCCCGGGTCGCACCTTGCAAAGTGGTCTCGCCATTTTCCATGAAACCTGCAGGCAGCGTCCAGAAACCTTTGCGCGGCTCAATGGCGCGCTTACACAGCAACACCTTACCTTTATAGACAGGCACGCAGCCGACAATGATATGGGGATTACTATAATGGATAAACTCGCAGCTGCTACAGACAAACCGCTCGCGGTCGTCTCCAGCAGGGACTTTAAGGATGACCGCGTTGCCGCAGCTGGTACAGAATTTCATAGGGGCCTGACTCATTTGATGCAAGCGGCACAGTATAAAGGCTTAACCGAGCAATGAGTTAGCCTTACTAGCGCAATTCTCCGTAACGGCCCTGATGAAATAGTAGAGGATCACCCGTTGGTCGCTCATGCATATCCTTTACCAAACCAACGATAATGACATGATCTCCGCCGTCATGGGTTGCGTGAAGCTCACATTCGAAGGTCACCAGCGCGTGACGAATCAATGGCGCGCCATATTTACCCAACCGGTAATGCGAAGGATCCAGTTGGTGTTCGCCCTTTTTGGCATACTGATTCGAGTGGCTCTGCTGCTCACTGCTTAATACGTTGATGGCAAAAAAACGTGGCGTGGCGAAAACATCGTAGACGTCAGAGTTATTTTGCAGTGACCACAGCACGAGCGGCGGATCCAGGGACACTGACGAAAACGAATTCGCCGTCATGCCCAGAGCCTTTTGTGTGTCTGACACAGCGGTGACAAGGGTCACACCCGTGGCGAAGCGCCCCAGGGCGTTTCTAAAATCTCGTACGTCTAAACTCATTGCTCACATTCTCTGCGCATAATCATTACTGTTAATGCTGTAGCTCATTGGAGCCCAGCCG
>CAWLBR010000107.1:0-8192 GCA_963855085.1 Gammaproteobacteria bacterium | reverse complement strand
GAAGCCTATGTGAGCAAGAAGGCTAGCCTTTATAGCGACACTCAGGCGATTGCCGCCATGAAACTGCTGGCGCCGAATCTGCGTCGCGCATTTCATGATGGCAGTGACCGTGACGCTCGCGAAGCCATGATGCTGGGCTCTACGCTGGCTGGTGTGGCTTTTTCTAATGCCTCTGTGGCTCTGGTCCACGGCATGAGCCGTCCCATTGGCGCTTTCTATCATGTACCTCATGGGCTCTCCAATGCCATGTTGTTGCCAGCGGTTACTGAATACTCTACTCCAGCGGCTCCAGAGCGTTATGCCGATTGTGCACGGGCTATGGGTGTGGCTGAGGTGAGTGATAGCGATGACCAGGCCAATGCCAAATTGATGACTGAACTCTATGCTATCAATGAAGAATTACAGGTGCCGACTCCGGAGCAGTTTGGTATTTCTCGGGAGCACTTTTTTGGCAATCTCGAGATCATGGCGGAACAGGCAATTGGTTCTGGTTCTCCCGGCAATAATCCGCGGGTTCCCAGCGCTGAGGAAATTATTCAGATCTATAAAAAACTTTGGTGACTCTTGTTACGCGAGGTGTCTTTAACAAGTTCTTGTTTTACTAGCGCTTGTTAACCAGCCTCTAAATAAGAATTCATTTTTTCGACACTCATTTTTCACACTTTATTAAAGGATACAGACCATGGCCACAGTCGGACATTTTATCAACGGTCAACAGATCACTGACGGCGAACGCACTCAGGATGTCTACAACCCATCCACAGGTGCTGTAAGCAAGCAGGTTTCACTGGCATCAAAAGCTACCGTTGAAGAGGCCATCGCAGCCGCTCAGGCAGCCTTCCCTGCATGGCGCAATACGCCTGCTATAAAGCGCGCCCGAGTGATGTTTAAGTTTAAAGATCTACTGGAACAGAACGCCGATAAAATTTGCCAGATGATTGGCGAAGAGCACGGCAAGATTTCCCATGACGCCGCCGGTGAACTGCAGCGCGGTATCGAAAACGTTGAATACGCCTGTGGCGCACCGGAACTGTTAAAAGGTGAGCACAGCAAAAATGTCGCAGCTGGTGTGGATTCCTGGAGCGAGTTTCAACCTCTGGGTGTAGTGGCGGGTATTACGCCGTTTAACTTCCCCGCTATGGTGCCACTGTGGATGTATCCCATGGCCATCGTTTGCGGCAACTGTTTTATTCTCAAGCCCTCTGAGCGGGATCCCAGTGCCACTTTATATATAGCGTCGCTGCTTAAGGAAGCGGGCCTGCCCGACGGCGTGATGAATGTCGTCAACGGTGATAAAGAAGCGGTTGATACCCTGTTACATGATGAGCGTATCAAGGCAGTTAGCTTTGTTGGTTCAACGCCAATCGCAGAATATATTTACAGCACCGCCAGTGCCAATGGCAAACGCTGTCAGGCTCTGGGCGGCGCAAAAAACCATGCCATCGTAATGCCCGATGCAGATATGGACAATGCCGTGAATCAGCTGCTGGGTGCCGCCTTTGGTAGCTCTGGCGAACGCTGCATGGCGCTCTCGGTTGCAGTGGCGGTTGGCGATGCCGCCGGTGATGCACTGGTAAGTAAAATGACTGCAGCTATGAAAGCTTTAAATGTCGGCCCTTACAGCGACAGTAACAATGACTTTGGCCCGGTGATTACCCAGCAGCATAAGGACAAAGTGGTTGGCTACATAGACAGCGCTGAGCAGCAAGGAGCCACCATTGTAGTGGATGGTCGCAAGCCTGAAATAGCCGGTCATGAAAACGGTTTCTTTGTCGGCGGCACATTAATCGACAGCGTTACTGCGGACATGGAAAGCTATAAAGCTGAAATTTTTGGTCCTGTATTACAGGTTATGCGTGTCGATAGCATGCAGGCAGCGATGGATCTTATCGACGCCCATGAATACGGTAACGGCACCTGCATATTCACCCGCGACGGTGAAGCCGCGCGCTACTTCTCAGACAATATACAAGTGGGTATGGTGGGCATTAATATTCCCCTGCCAGTGCCTGTTGCCTACCATAGCTTTGGTGGCTGGAAGCGTTCACTGTTTGGTGACCTGCACGCCTATGGCCCGGATGCTGTGCGCTTTTATACCAAGCGTAAAACCATCACTCAGCGCTGGCCTTCGGCCGGTGTCCGTGAAGGTGCCCTCTTCTCTATGCCTACAATGAGTTAAAGACTTATTATTTAAGACATTAAGAGTTTAAGGACTGAATGGAAATGGAAACCAGCGGCAGAGAGAAAGGCTCGAGTATTAGTCGGGTAATGGACATTATTGAGGCGGTATCCAAAGCTGAGCGACCACTGTCGCCAGCCGATCTTGCCCTTTTACTGAATATTCCCAAACCGAGTATTCATCGCCTACTCAATCAATTGGAAAGTGATGGCGTGGTGCAGACCAATATGCGCGGGCTGATTGTCCCGGGGCTGCGCTTGCACGGTGTCGCCTGGGGTGTGTTGCACAGCCAGCGCTTTAGTGCCGCGCGCCGCGCTATTCTCGAGAAGCTCACTGAGCAGACCGGTGAGACCTGCGGTATTGCTATCGCCAATGGCAGCGAAATGATTTATTACGATCGCGTGCAGTCGGACTGGCCTCTGCAGCTAAACTTGCCCGTGGGCAGCCACACCCCCGTCTGGTGTACAGCTAGCGGCAAGCTCTATCTGAGCTCACTGCCCAAGCAACGTCGGCAAAAGATTATTAGTCACCTGCCCCTGCGCCAATATGCACGCAATACTATTGTCGATGTAGAGCAGTTGGAAGCGGACCTAGCGACCACCAGAAGTCGTAAGATCGGCACTGACAATGAAGAGTTTGTCGACGGCATGGCGGGCTGTGCTGTACCTATTTTGGACGCCGAAGGACGGCTCTGTGCTAGCCTGTTTATACATGCGCCGCTATTGCGAAAAAGTCTTGATCAATTGCTCAGCTACAGTGATATTCTGCATACAGCAGCCGCCGAACTGGGTTCCCTGATTGACGGCCCAGACAGTGCGACCGGGTAACTTCGAGAAATGAAAATGATTAAAAAAAGACTACCTCCTCTGAACTGGTTGCGCTCCTTCGAAGCCGCGGCCCGTCATCGCAATTTTACTCTGGCGGCCGCCGAGTTGAACATGACTCAGGCGACGATTAGTCAGCAGATTAAGGGTCTTGAATCACAGCTTGGCTGCGCATTATTTATTCGCTTGCCCCGGGGTTTAGAGTTGACCGATGCAGCGCGAGCCTATATTCCTGGGGTCCGTGAATCCATTGAGAAACTCTCTGTGGTTACCGATGAAGTGTTCGGTAAAGAGCGTAGTCACACTCTGACAGTGCGAAGTAATCTGGTATTTTTCAATACCTGGCTGGCCCCGCGGCTAGCGGATTTTCGGCATAATTATCCGGACATTGATCTGCGTTTTACCAGTAATATTTGGTTGGACTCGGTGAACAAAGAGGCGGATATAGAGATTCGTTATGGCAAGGGTATGTGGCCAGATCTGATCAGTGATCGGCTCACCTGGGATCAATTGATTCCGGTCTGTAGCCCACAGGTTTTAGGTCCTGACCATATCAGTAAAAACACCCCGCCACCGGCCACGGCCGAAGAGTTAGCAGAGCATACGCTGCTACATGTGATTGGTTATGAAGAAGGCTGGGGACATTGGCTGAAAAAACTCGGCCACCACAGTATTGATGCCTCTCAGGGCATTCACTTTGATTCGCTGATTACGGCTATGGAAATGGCCGTGCATGGCCATGGCATCGCACTGAGTCGAACGTCTATAGCATCGACCCTATTGGAATCTGGACGGCTGATTAAACCCTTTGAGGGCGGTGTTACTACAGAGGAGGCATTCTTTATTGCCATACCTTCAAACAAGCCGATTCAGCGTCATGTTCAGGCTTTTAGAAGTTGGGTGATTCATCAGGGGCAGAGTGCCCGCTATTAGGTTTGTACATACGCTCTTTTATATAGGGCTCTATTAGAGAGCCTAGCCGCCAGCCCCGGCACGGGAACTGTCGGTGGACTGCACCAACACTCTGGTAACCAGATCATCTAGAGTTCGCCAGAGGGCTTCGTCTATCTCTATGCCTCCCTCCAGTGAATCCCGGTAACAGACCATCATCTCTTCCCCAGTGTAGGTTTCGAGCAATGTACCGAACTGCAACTGCAGCGCATATTGCTTTTCAATGGCCTCTAAACTGGTGCCACAAAATACTCTCAGAGACTGGGGTTCCAGCACTTCAGTAATGGTAAAAGTCTGATAATCAGGCAGTGTAGCTCCAACCTCTATCGACACTTTGACGCAGTAATCAAGCTGCCGCCAATAGGCAATAAAAGCGTAATTGCGCTGCGCGGCTTTCACCAGTCGCTGCAAAATAAAGGTTCGGTTATAACAGTCAAAAAGCTCTAGTGCTGCGCAGGAACCCAGCATCACCTGAGACCTGACCAGATCAACCGCCTCGCTGCCACAGAGTAGAATGGAGGTACCTCGACCATCGAGTACAGCGTTATGGGCATCTTCCTGAACTAGCTCGGCATGGATAGGCTTGGTAGCATTGAGATAGATCAGCGCCGCCTGTAGACGTTCAAAACCATCGAAACCATGGGTCTCTAGCCAGACCACCATATCCGCGGCGTCCTGATAGTCACCGGAGCGGAACCCCAGGCCTTCAAAGGCCTTCTTTAGGGAAGCCATCAATTCATTTTTAGAGACTTTCATAGGGCTTATTGCGTCGTCAATACAGGTTTGATGGGAAACTGCCAATCATCGGCAATGGCTTGGCCAAAATCACTTATCAGGGGAGCGCCCTGGAACATGGTATTGCGTACCCAAAGACGAGAGCGCGGATCAAATTTACTGACGCCAAAAAACGACAGCTTGCAGCGCAGTAGATAAATTGGCAGTACATCACTGTGTACCAGATTTTCACGAATATCCCCATAACGGCTCTGGGCCATGGTTTGCATGCGCGCGACTATGCCGCTAAAGGTGGGATTCTTAAGAATAAAATGTGCCACGTTCTGACTAGGACTGGTGTTATTGTAATCCCGCATACAGTCGTAGCACTCTCGTACCAGGCGACCAATACCCAGAGGCATTTCTTTCTCCATGCCCATATCTATATTAGTTTGACCCAGGCGCGGCTCCATTTTCTCTTCAGAGCGATACCAAAATGCCCCCATGGACTCGTGCTTGCTAAAGTCGATGGCCAGGGCCCAATCATATTTATCTTCAATAATTTCCAGCAGCTCAGCCACTGACATTTCTGGCGTGACCTGCTGAGACTCCTCCGCCCCCATCTGCTCTTCAAGACCGTCCACCAGATCCGGATAGAGTTCGATCAGCATGGTATTGATCACTTCCTGTGTTTCTATATGCCAGTGTTGCTCGGCATACTGAATCAGATCTGCCCACACGTAGTGGGTAATCGCCAAATCCGCGGCCTGCTCTTGCAGCCATAGATGAAGGGCCTGCAGTTCTTCACGAACCACAACGTTGGAATTCTTCTGTCGCTCATCGGCGGTGATAATTTCACCCAGATGCTGGATCACTCGTTCAGTGGCCATATCCAAGCGCGCCATGGTGGCTTTATCAACACCGGCCTCACTGGCAACCACCGCCGTGGCCAATGCGGTTTCACGCATCTCGATCCACTGGTTAATCAGCAGCGGATGGTTAATTAAAAATGGCGCCATACCCAAGCCGGTGGAGTTGCCGATTCCCAGATAGCGCTTAAGCTCTGGATGCAGTTCCACCGCAGTGGTTGGTCCGCGCTGGGCCGCCAAATAGTCCGCCTGCTGCATACTAAAGTGACGCAGCATGTAGCAAGTGAACATCTCCGCAGCAAAGGGGCGGGCGAAATCACGGTGTTTGGTGCGAACCTTTTCCCAATCCGCCATACCCAGCTTGCCACTGCCGTAGGCTGCGGTGGTGCGATACAGATAACCCACTTCGGCGATGACATCGACATTGGGCTGACGGCCCAGGGCCAACTCGTCAACCACATATTCAAAGGTCCGGGCACTGCGGTTGGCGCGAGATAAAACCAGCACCCGTGAGTCCACGCGACCCGCTTCCTGCTTGGGCACATTGGCGCGCAAAAACTCAAGTTGCTCGGCGTCGACAGTGCCTTCACAGAGGGCCATAGTCAGGTCCCACTGGTTGGCGATCACCCGATCGTTGCGGCTCTCTGGATCCAGATAATGAGAGAATAGTACGTAACTAAAAGTGCCGAATTTAGCCGCCACTTCGTAGACAACTGTGCCATAACCCTGATTGTCGAGATCAAATAGTGGGCTGGTAATCTGCCAGTTCTCGGCCACCATTCGGCGTACCAATGTACGCATAAAACTCAGGCGTGACTGATGAAAGCTGCCCAGGCGCTCAAGCTGCATAACCTGGCTGGCCGGTCGCAATGGCAATAGTCTGACGGTAGTCTCGACTGATGAGTCGAAAGATGAATCGAGTGACGAATCTGTTGAGTGCGGATCTTTATGCACGGCGTGCTCTACCTATGTATGTATCAATTTAACTGCCAATTTAACTATTACTATAGTGAATTAATCAGACGGCTTATTCGGACTATTTTATGCGGCCCTGCTCGAGGGCCATTATTTTGGCGATTCTAGGCGCATTCCAAAGTGACGGCAATAATATAAGCGACACTGGCACCGCAGTTACGACAATAAAGGACTGTAGTGCCGATACGCCGCCGGAACCCACGGAGATCAGTATTGCCGCCAGCACACCCATCATAATTCCCCAGAACACACGCAGCGCTGTAGGAGGATCATCGGTCCCGGTCATAACCATGGAAACGGTATAAGTCATGGAGTCACCAGTGGTGGCAACAAAGATGGTTGTCAGCACCAAAAACAACACTGAGATCAAAAAACCCCAGGGCAATTGCTGGGTGATGGCCAATAGCGCCGCCGGCATACCAGAGGCAGCATAGGGACCAGAAATCACTCCGGGATTGGCCAGTTCAAAAGCAATACCTGTACCACCAACAATGGTGAACCAAAAGTAGGTTACCAGTGGTGCAATTAACGACAGGGTAATAATCAATTGGCGAATGGTGCGACCCCGAGAGATACGCGCAATAAACATCGCCATCAGGGGACCATAGCCAATAAACCAGCCCCAGAAAAACACCGTCCAGCCATTCACCCAACCTGTGTCAGCGCGGTAGCTGGCCATGGGAATAAACTCAGTGATCAAGACACCCACAGACTGAATAAAGCTGTCAAAAATAAACGCAGTTGGCCCAAAGAGTAAAATAAAGCTTATCAGCACAATCGATAAACCGATATTAAATGAGCTCAGGATTTGAATACCCCGAGTGACACCAGAGACTGCAGAGACGGTGTAAATGACGATTAGGCCAAGAATAATCAATAGCTGAGTGCTGTAGTCATTGGTGATACCAAATAGCTCAGAGAGGCCAAAACTGACCTGTAACCCCAAGAAACCAATGGGCCCCACTGTGCCTGAAACAACAGCCACCACACAGGCTGCATCTATAAAGGCACCAAACCAGCCATGTAATACTCGCTCACCAAAAACGGGATAGAGCAGAACACGTGGCTTAAGTGGCAGACCTTTGTCGTAGTGTAAATACATAAAGATAATCGCAGTCAAACTGCCGAGAATCGACCAGGACAAAAAGCCCCAGTGCATATAACTCTGGGCCAGCGCCGGATAGACCGCTTCGGGGCTTGCAGACTCAACACCAAACAGCGGCGGTGAGGAAATAAAGTGCGCCATAGGTTCCGCGGCGGCCCAGAAAACGCCGCCACCGGCCAACAACGTACACATAATAATCGCCACCCATTTGAAGGTGGTGATATCCGGTGCATCGAGATTGCCCAGTCGTGCCTTGCCGGAATCAGAGATCGCCACATACAGAGCAATTAAAAACGTCAGCAACATTAACACTTGCCAGTAAGCGCCAAAGAACTTAGTCGCGCCGCCAAAGGCGTTGTTAACCGTGGCCGACAGCAGATCTATATCGAATATCGCGGTAGCCACAAACAGCATCAAGAAGCCGCCGCTCAGGATAAACACGGGCCAATCGATTACTGCGGCTGATTTTTTAACGTCCTGATGACTCATGTTCGCGCCTTACCGACAAATGATTTCTCAAAAAATGACTGCCAATTTTGGCCCATTATTTTGCCGATGTCGGTATCGCTAAAGCC
>CAWLBR010000106.1:0-8288 GCA_963855085.1 Gammaproteobacteria bacterium | reverse complement strand
TCTGTTTTGTTCGGTGCCAGCTGTTCTGCTGTAGCTAAAGCAGGGATAAGGCTAAGTGTCAGTAGGGTAATAATTGCTTTCATCGATGTGAGTAGCCCTTGGGGTATTTTTTTGTCGGTGCAGTCTTTAGTGAAAGAGGCATTAGTGCAACTGTGTTTATGACTGTCCGGTTTACTAAAAGCCGACAATATTAGGCCAAATGACGCCACCTTTCGTAGATAGAGCATAGATTAATAAGAGGTAGTTGCTGTGGCCATCGCGCTTTCAAAACTGAACAAGTATTTTGTTGTAGAGAAATTAATTTATCACTCCATCGATTTAAGTCTCTACCAGGTGTCCGCGATTATAGAGGGTGTCGAGCACTATGTGACTGATGAACGGGGCAAGCTGTTGCGCTCGACTAAGCTGCTGGAATTACAGAAGCAGCTGAGAAAAGTGGCCGCCGAAAACACTGTGCTGCGTCAGACTAGCGCCTATGATGAAATGATTGGCGGGCCGGAGAAGTGCGAGTCCAATGCTCTTGAGGTGCCGTTGGCGGATAATCAGCTATATTGAGCGGGTGGTGGCGCACTGATAACCGAGCTTAGGGGAAGGCCTGTCGAGGGCATTGTCTCTTGTCTATTTTTATAAGCAGTGCATACTCCCGCCACTTAAATCTCAAGCCCACATTTTGGGTTTGATTGTTTCGCTCTTTAGCCCTTTAGCCCTTTAACCTTTTAACTCTAATTCGGTGACCCTGTGCCAACCAGCCAATCCAGTGACAATCTCAGCAATGATTCCGTCAATGCGCCGCAATTAGCAGAGGTCGCGCAAGCGGCAGCAGCCGAACAACAGCCGGTAGCAGAAGCACCGAAAAAGATGTCGACGCTACTCTCATTGGTGCAGTTTTTTAAGCCCTATAAATTACAGGTCTGGGTGTTTCTTACAGCCTTGGTATTTACTGCAGGTATAACCTTGTCCGTGGGTCAGGGCCTGCGCATGGTGATTGACCAGGGTTTTGCTCAGCAATCCCTCAGCCATCTCAATCAAGCGATTATGTTTATCGTGATTGCCTCGGTGTTGATGGCCATGGGCACCTATGTGCGCTTCTATCTAATCTCTTGGTTGGGTGAGCGAGTCACGGCGGATCTGCGCAAAGCCGTGTTCAATCATATTGTCGCCCTGCATCCGGCGTTTTTTGAGACCAACCGCAGTGGCGATATTATGTCGCGCCTGACGTCTGATACCACATTGCTACAGTCCATTATCGGTTCCTCTGCATCCATCGCTCTACGCAGTGCGATTAGCTTTACCGGCGCGCTGATTATGCTGCTGATCACCAATTTCAAACTCTCCCTGATGATCATTGTCGCCGTGCCATTGGTGCTGATGCCAATCCTGATTTTTGGTCGCAAGGTGCGCAAGCTCTCCCGAGACAGTCAGGACTCTATTGCCGATGTCGGCAGTTACGCTGGAGAAATTATTCAGCACATCAAGACAGTGCAGAGTTTTACCCATGAAGAGCAGGAAAAAGCCGCCTTTGGCAGCGAAGTTGAGCGGGCCTTTTTGATCGCTCGCACTCGTGTGCGTCAGCGTGCAGTATTGATGGCAGTGGTGATTCTGCTGGTGTTTGGCGCTCTGTCAGGCATGTTATGGGTCGGCGGTAGCGATGTGATCAACGGTAAAATGAGTGGCGGCGATCTTGGCGCCTTTATTTTCTATGCGATTTTGATGGCTACGGGTGTTGCTTCCCTGTCTGAAGTCTATGGCGAGCTGCAGCGTGCAGCCGGCGCTACTGACCGATTGATGGAACTGCTCCACGCTGATAATCAGATTCTGGTTCCGGATCAGCCTCTGGCCGGTGTTGATCTGTTGCCGGCGCAACTCGAATTGAGCAATGTACGTTTTTGTTATCCCTCGCGTCCAGAGCAGCCGGCACTGGATGATTTTTCTCTCACAATTAAAGAGGGCGCCATTGTCGCTCTGGTGGGTCCTTCAGGTGCGGGTAAGTCGACACTGTTTGATTTGATTCAGCGCTTTTATGACCCCCAGCAAGGTGAGCTCTGTCTCGGTGATATCAATATTCGCCAGATGACCCCAACCCAACTACGCGAGCAAATCGCGGTGGTCCAGCAACAGCCAACATTGTTTACCGGTGATGTGATGTACAACATTCGCTACGGCAACAGTGAAGCCACTGACGAGCAGGTGATTGCAGCGGCTAAAGCGGCCCATGCGGACGAGTTTATTAATCAGTTGCCAGATGCTTATCATAGTGATTTGGGAGAGCAGGGCGTAAGGCTCTCTGGCGGTCAACGTCAGCGTATTGCCATAGCGCGAGCACTGTTAAAAGATCCGCGTATTCTGCTGTTAGATGAGGCCACCAGTGCCTTGGATGCCGAGAGTGAATACAAGGTGCAGCTGGCACTGGATAAGCTGATGAAAGGCCGCACCACGGTGATTATTGCCCATCGTCTGGCGACTATTCTTCATGCGGATACCATTGTGGTGATGGATCAAGGCAAGAAGGTGGCTGAGGGTAGCCATCAGGAATTGATCGTCTCTAGTCCGCTTTATGCGAGATTGGCTGCGTTGCAGTTTTCTCAGGATAGTGCTGAGTGATCGTCTCCGTGAGCTAAAACGTATGCTAGAGTAGTTAATAATAAGTGCACCGCAACCCTTGAGGGTAGAGTGTATAAAATAATAAAAAAGACTCTTCCTATGAAAATGATTTTGACTATCACCAGTCTACTGATGTTGTCTGCCTGCGGTTTAAACTCCCCAGAACAGCCGGTTCCAGAAAATCTGCCCCAATTTAATATTAAAACCGCTTCAGGCATCTCTCAAGGGCGCCTGTATGCCAGTGTCGACGACACTACTGGCGCTGAGGTTGTCAGCTGGTTTGATATTCCCTACGCTCAGCCGCCGGTTGGCGATTTGCGGTGGCGTGCTCCCCGGGAGCTGGTTGCTCCAGAACAATTAATTGTCGAGCGTGAGGACACAGCCTGTGTGCAACAGGCGAGTCGTTACGGTGGTGTTGAAGGTGGCGCAGAGGGCGTGATTGGCTCAGAGGATTGTCTGGTGTTGGATATCCGTGCGCCGAAAGATTTCGCCGCTAAAAAATACCCGGTGATGCTTTGGATTCATGGCGGTAGCAACACTACGGGCTTAAAAGATTATTACGATTACAGCAAGTTGGCCGCAGGCAAAGACGTTGTCGTTGTGGCGATCAATTATCGCCTGGGTGCTCTAGGGTGGTTTACTCATCCGGCGATTCAGGGTCAGCAGACAGGTGAAGATCAGACCTCTAATTTTGGTCACTTAGATATTATTCAGTCGCTGAAGTGGGTGCGTGACAATATCGCCGGCTTTGGTGGCGATGCTGCGAATGTCACTGTGTTTGGTGAATCTGCTGGCGCGCACAATGTCTATGCGCTGTTGGCATCACCTCTGGCGAAAGGTCTATTTCACCGGGCTATTGCTCAGTCCGGTTACACGGTGACCAGCAGTCTGGAAAGTGCCTATAACCTCGATGGGACAGATAGCTTTGTTACCCGCGGTGGCTGGCAGATAACTCAGAAGTTGCTGGCTCAGAAGGGTAATAGTGGAGCTGAGCCCTTCAATTTAGAACCCTCTAATACAGAACCTTCCAATACAGAAGTTCGCGAACAGCTAAGAAGCATAGATGCACGGGAGTTTATTGCGCTCTATAACGATAAGCCGGATACAGTTGATTACTCTCCTTTGACTACTGCCGACGGCATTGTAATTCCTAAGGTGGGTATGGTTGCAGCCTTAGCTGACCCGCAGTACGCCAAAAATGTACCTGTGATTTCTGGTGCTAACAAAGATGAAGTCACCCTCTGGTTTGCCCTGCACCGCTATTTTATGGAGACCAGCTATCCTTTCACCAAGTTACTGCCGCCGAAGGTTAGTATTAAAGACCCAGAGCTGTATAACTTCTGGGTGCGAACCCGCTCTCAGGCCTGGAAGGCCAGGGGCGTGGACGAGCCTCTGAGTGCCATGGAGCTGGCGGGTTATGATCAGCTGTATAACTATCGCTTTGATTGGGACGATCAGGACAAGTCATTCTTTATCGATTTCCCGTCTATTTTTGGTGCGGCTCACGGCACTGATATCTCCTTTGTTACCGGTGATTTTAAGTACGGACCAGTGACCTCCTATATCTATCCAGAGGGTGAGGCTCGGGATCAGATGGAGCGCACCTTTATGAACGTCTGGGGTGATTTTGCTCACTCGGGAATTCCGGATCAGTCTCTCGACTTTAAATGGCAGCCATACAATCACAAGACTAAAGCCTATGTGCGCCTCGACCGGGATGAGTTTTTAAGTCTGCAGTTTGAGACTGAAACCCTCGATACCCTGTTAGCGGGAATCGCTGAGGATGATAACGCCAGCCAGATTGAAAAGTGCCTGCTGCTGTGGGAAACCCTGACCAATGTGGGCAGTGCAGATGTTGCTCGCTACAGGTCTTGGAACAATGGTCAGTGCGAGCAGCTTGATGCCCGTGCCGAGCAAGAGCGAGTCGCCACAGACTTGATTGAAGAATTTGGCACCTCATCAGTACTTTAGTCAACGCACTGAGCTGCGTAATTGACTCAATGCAACTGCCGAAAAGCAGGATAAAGCGCTTTTTCCTATTCCTGCTGAGCGCCTTTTTTACCTATGCCGGGTTCCACCACCTGTTTGCTCCAGACTTCTATGTGAGCATTATGCCACCCTGGATACCCGGGCATTTGGCGCTGGTTTATATCAGCGGTGTCTTTGAAATTATGGGGGGCATCGGTGTCTTGATTCCCCGTTTCCGTGCATTGGCTGGATTTGGCTTGGTGGCCTTGCTGGTCGCGGTGTATCCGGCCAATCTGTACATGGCGTTTAACCCAGAGATGTTTCCGGATATTCCTGTAACTGCACTCTATGTGCGTTTGGCTCTGCAGTTTGTCGCTTTCTACTGGGCTTACTCTGTGACTAGACCGGATCCTGTTCCTGCCTGTTAAACTGCGCTACTTAAGGCTGGTTTAGACTACCCTTAAAGCATTAAATAGATCGGAACCTGAGTATGGATACTCAACTAAAAAAATTTTCCAATCCTCTCTTTACTGCCTCTAGCTGCCCAAGGGCCAGTGTCGAACTGAAGCAGCTTAAAACGCTCTGGTTTAATACTGGCACCCTGTGCAATCTCGCCTGTAGCAAATGCTATATAGAGTCTTCTCCAACCAATGACCGTCTTGAGTTTATTCGCCTTAGTCAGGTGCAGCAGTTTCTCGATGAGATTCAGTGCCATGATCTGGGGACTGAAGAGATTGGTTTAACCGGTGGCGAGCCGTTTTTCAATCCGGATATCATTGCCATTATGGCCTTGATCTTGCGCCGTGGATTTCGGTTGTTGGTGTTAACCAATGCCATGCGGCCCATGCTTAAGCGCCAGAGCGGTTTATTGGCTCTACAAAAACTCTATGGCGAGCAGTTGACTATGCGGGTCTCAATGGATCACTTCGATCGCGAGCTACATCAGCAGGAGCGAGGGCCTAAATCCTGGCAGCCGATGCTCGATGGACTCAGCTGGCTCTCGGAACAGGGTTTTACTATTGATGTCGCCGGCCGCAGGCTTTGGGGAGAGGATGAACAGGTTTTGCGGGAAGGTTATGCCGCGCTGTTTAAACATCACAATATTCAACTGGATGCCTTTGATCAAAAGGCTCTGGTGCTGTTTCCGGAAATCATCGCTGGTGCCGATGTGCCTGAGATCACCGAGGACTGCTGGCAGATTCTCAATGTGGATCCAGACGCCATGATGTGTGCCTCGTCGCGTATGGTGGTAGTCGGCAAAGGTGATGCGCAACCCTCGGTGATGGCCTGCACATTGTTGGCCTATGATCAGCAGTTTAATCTGGGACACAGTTTGGTCGAGGCGCAAAAGAGCGTGCAGCTGAATCATCCTCACTGCGCGAGTTTTTGTGTGCTCGGTGGCGGTAGCTGTTCGGTGGACTGATTTTTAGCGATACTTCTCTTGAGTCTCAATCCAGGTCATTACCGCTCGCTGCTGCGGACTCAATGCTGCGCCCAATGCGGTTAGTTCGCGGTGTAACTGGGGCAGATCTTCCGCTGTATCTAGATCCGTTATCGGCGCCAATAAACTGGCCTTGGCGGGCAGGGCGGCGAGCAAATTGTCGCAGGTATCAGCGCGGCTATAACTGAGGTGGGTCCAAAACTCTTGGCTCAGCTGGCTCTTGCCGGCAAACAAATAATAGCCGCCGTCCAGTGCCGGACCCACAACAAATTGCTCGGTTCTCAGGGTATCAATTGCCTGGTGCAATAAGTCTGCTGTTAGCTGGGGGCTGTCAGAGCCGATCAGAATTACCCGCTGATAGCGCTGCAGCAGTCTTTGGTAGATCTGATGCTGACGCTGGCCAAGACAGCCGAGGCCCGTGTGAATGCATTCCAGGCCTTGCCAGAGAGGATCTCTGAGCCCTCCCTGTTCGGCTACCGCGCAGTAGGAATCTGCATTAACCTGTACAACTGTTGCTTTAATCGATTTTACTGAGAGACGATAGGCGTTCTCAGCAGCAACCTGGCCGAGGGTTTTGGCGAGGCGTGTTTTAATCGGCGACAGACCGGGGGTTTTGACAAAGATAGCGATGGCGCTAGTACTATTGATCGAGCTCATAATCTCCGCCTAGGCTGCCCTATAAGTTTAAAAAGCTCAGGCAGTGATAACCGCAACCAATACCATTGATGGAGCAATGTGACTTTAAGCCAACCTTGCTGGCTGTATTTGCGGCTGCTAGTCAGTAGAGTTGAAGCAATACGCTGTAATGGCACGCGAGCCTGATGGGCGCGCCAGACAAAGAGTAGATCTTCGCCATAGGGCTGATCTTCTGGGAAACCACCGAGACTTAAAAACACTTTCTTTGAGATACAAAACCCTTGATCGCCATAGGGGCAGCCAAGCAGCCGTGACCGCAGGTTGGCGCCCAGAGCGTTGCTCCGTAAAAGGCGGTTACTATCCTTAAAGCCGAGGTCAAAATAATGTAGGGCAGCGCCCTGTTGATCTTGATTCAAACTGTTCTCAAGCGCGCGGAGATTGTCTTGGTTGACGCGACTGTCGGCGTGAAGAAACCATAGCCACTGGCCCTGGGCCTGCTTGGCCCCGAGATTCAGACTGCTGGCGCGGTTTTGCTCGGAGCTTTGAATAATTTCCCTGTGCACTGAGCTATTGGCGAGATCCTTTAGAAGATAGTGTTGCTCAGTCTCCTCTGGGGCTAAGGGAATGATAATAGACAGCTGAGGCCGAACTGAATCTCTCAACGCTCCAAGACCTCGAGCCACTGCTGCTCTGCAGAGGTGAGTTGCTCCCTGGGTGTTAGCAGTGCGCTCTTCAGGGCCTGTCTAATATGACTGGCTGTTTCAGTGAATGGACTGCCGACAAGCGGCTTTAAAACTCTAATGGCGCGGGCAAGGGTGTCACTATAGACCTCAAAGAATTTGTCGACGCTGACATGTTGGCTGGGGTCATCCATCCAGCAGTCGTAATCGGTAATCAAACACAGCGAGCTGTAGGCGATCTGCGCTTCCCGGGCCAAGAAGGCTTCGGGTAGATTGGTCATGCCCACCAGATCACATTTGGCTGCATCGCGCAGGAAAAAGCTCTCGGCCCTAGTACCCAGTCGCGGGCCTTCGACGCAGGCATAGCTGTTATTGATATGAATTGGCTGGTCAATGGCTGCTGCAGCGCTCTGAATATCGCTGTTAAGAGCTGCGCAGACCGGGTTGGCCGTAGAGACATGTGCGGCGACACCCTGACCAAAAAAGCTCTGTGTTCGATGACCTCTGGTATGGTCAAAATACTGCTCAACCAATGCCAGGTCGCCGGGCTTAATTTGCTGTCGCAGGCTGCCGGCTGCCGATAAGGAAATAACACGTCTTGCGCCAAGGGCTTTGAGGGCATAGATATTGGCGCGATAATTGATCTCATGGGGCAGTAGTCGATGCCCGATGCCATGGCGTGCGAGAAACACTATCCGCTGCCCTTCGTATTCACCGCAGCTGATAGCACCTGAGGGTGCTCCAAACGGAGTGACCAGCGTTCGCTCGCTATCGATCTGCAACCCTTTAAGGTTGTATAGCCCGGAACCACCGATAATAGCTAACATACTGTTTTCCTGTTTTCCTGCTTTCTACTTGCTGTGACCCGAGAAATTGAACCCAATGTGGGTTTTGCTGTTTCTCTTGATCATAGACCATATGGTCATTGATTAAGGTTTACAGTACAGACCTCTAACTCCTAA
>CAWLBR010000105.1:0-8317 GCA_963855085.1 Gammaproteobacteria bacterium | reverse complement strand
CCGCCTGTCCTGTCAGGTTAAGGTCAGCGACAACCTCGACGGTCTTGTAGTGCATTTACCGACAACCCAATTTTAAGGATTCCAAATCCGCTGCCGGGATGACATTGTGGCCAGTCATCCCGGCAGTGAGCGTCCCATCCCGAGCTTAGCCGAGGGATCTACCATCAGCATCTTCAATCTATCAGCGAAGCCATGCAGAGCCTTTGCTATCAATCAGGGCCCGCTTATGAGTTTGTTCTTTTCAGATTGAGAGAGCGCCCTGTTTGAGCGATAGTGAGTTGCGCGAACGCTGAAAATAACAAACTCATGGGACTGATCGCAAAGGCTCTGCATGGATTTGCCTGCGCCCAGGCCTGAGGTCCCTCGTCGCTACCCCTCTGTCGGGATGATAAAATAAAGGCTCTGCCAGAATAAAAATGACTTGCCTGCCAACCACTCAAGCCAACATATAAAACGCCTCCCCTTAATACCCAAAAAAACCAGCTACAAAACCATCCATCTTGTTTGTTTTTTTTAAACAGCTGCGGTATAGTTTCTCACGCCTAATACTAATCATAAAAAAGGGGCATCTCTATGCCATACAGCACCGAATTTCTGCTCTCAGCTTATCGCACGATGAAAACCATCCGCGAGTTCGAAGAGCGTTGCGTCAAAGAATTTGAAGGGGGCAACGTCCCCGGTTTTACTCATGTTTCCAACGGCCAAGAAGCCATAGCCGTAGCCGCCTGTATCGACCTCAGCCATAAAGACATCATTGGCAGTACACACCGCGGCCACGGCCACTGCATCGCCAAAGGCTGTGATGTTGGCGGCATGATGAAAGAAATCATGGGCCGATCCACTGGCCTCTGTAAAGGCAAAGGCGGCTCCATGCACATTGCCGATATCGATAAAGGCATGCTCGGTGCCAATGCCATCGTTGGCGGCGGCCCCCCACTGGTCAATGGCGCTGCACTAGCCGCCAAAACCCTGGGCACCAAAAACGTCGCACTGTCATTTAATGGTGACGGCAGCGCCAACCAGGGCACGGTTTTTGAAACCATGATCCTGCTGCGTTACGAGAAAGGCACCAAGCGTCCAGACCCAGCGGAAAAGAATATTCTGCGTCCCGACCAAGCCTTTAGTGAAGCCCCAGAAATTGGTGGTCTAGGTCCAGTATTCGATCAAGACGACAGCAATATGGCCGCCGTGCAGAAAGGCATGATTGCCTCGAGAAAAGGCGCAGTGAGTTTGGCCAGCTATCAAGAGAGCCGCATTCGTCACCTGCACCAGACTATTGATAAGTACCTAAATGCCTAATGGCGTAATGGCGTAATGCTGGCTAGTGCCGGGTATCAGACTATCTGAACCCGGCATGTTTATGCTGCATAAAAATGGCCCTGCCCTTTTAAGAGACTTATATGACCACCACAGACACATTAATTCCAGCCATCGATATTGACGACAATCAGAGTGTCGCGATTAACCTCGAAGGTAAAAATATACTTGTATGCAAGTCTAATGGCGACTATTACGCCGTATACAATCAGTGTTCTCACCAACGTGCAGAGCTAACCAAAGGCCGCATTAGAAACTGCTACCTCTCCTGCCCACTCCATGGCGTAAGATTTGATTTGCGCACCGGAAACCCCAAGGGAGAGCTGACCAGAGTGCCGCTCAAAACCTATGTTGTAAGCGTCGCTGAGGATGGCAACCTGCACTTAGAATTGGACTAATAATAATAATGATAACCAATCGCCAAGTCGTACTCGCCTCATTTGTCACCGACGCCGCCAAACCAGAAAACTTCGCCCTATCCGAAGGACCTATCCCAGAACCCGGCGAAGGGGAATTTCTGCTGCGCAATATGTACTTCTCAATGGAGCCCGCGATCCGCGGCTGGGTTGATGGCAAAGCCAACTATTTCGACCCCATCCCCATAGGCGGCGTGATTCGAGGCCCTTCTGTAGGCGTAGTAATTAAATCTCGCAACCCAGACTTCGTCGAAGGCGAATATGTCTACGCCCTCAATCAATGGGAAGACTATTCAATTTGCCACAGCGACGCCATCCTCCTAGAAAAGCTAAAGCCGGAGCCGGGCATCCCCCTCTCCTATTATGTCGGCTCCTTAGGTGGAGCTGGCGCCACAGCCTATATCGGTCTCCGTGAAGTGGGTTTAATCCAACCTGGGCAAACCGTAGTCGTCAGTGCCGCAGCAGGCGCTACCGGCAGCATGGCCGGGCAGATTGCCAGAATCGTCGGCTGTAAGGTCATTGGTATTGTAGGCAGTGATGAAAAAGCTGAATTGATTGTTGAAAAGTTTGGTTTTGATGCCGCAGTTAACTATAAAACTGAAGATGTCACTGAAGCAGTCGCGGCACTTGCACCGGAGGGCGTGGATATCTATTTCGATAATGTCGGCGGGCCAGTGCTTAATGCCATACTCAAAACCATGAACACATACGGCCGTATTATCGCCTGTGGAATGATCTCCGACTACAACCGCACAGGCAATCCCAACCCGATTACTAATCTCTGGGAGATGGTCTCGCGACAGCTGACTATGCAGGGTTTTTTATTGCCCACTTATCAGGATGAAATACCCATGGCCATGGAGGAGTTGGAGAGCTGGATTCGCGCTGGAGATATTACGGTGTTGGAGAATATTACTGATGGGTTTGATAATACGCCGAAGGCGTTTTGTGAGCTGATGTCGGGGCAGACTGTGGGGAAGGCGTTGGTTAGGGTGGATGTTTAGGCTATCCACCTTTAACCTCAGTTAAAACCAACCGCTAAAATGTGAAAAGGTCACCCGCCCAACCAACAAAGTAGTTTAAAGCCGCTTAGCGGCCGTTTTATAAACAGAGTTCCGTTCTCGTTTCCCTGCGGCTACAACAGAGACGACTATTTCTTTATCCCTCACTTCATAGACGAGCCTGAAGCCAGCACTGCGCAACTTTATTTTGTAGCAGTCCTTCATTCCACTCAGTCTCGCTGATTCAACTCGAGGATGTTCGAGTCGCTCCTTTAATTTCTTGCCAAACTGAGATCTAACCGAAGGCGCTAATGAGTGCCATTCTTTTAAGGCATCTGCTCTAAACAGCAGCTTATAGGTCATCAATGTTCATCTCAATTTCGGGCTGGTCTAAGCGCGCTTTGACTAAAGCAGACAGCTCCATATCTTCAAGCTTATCCATCAGCAGCTCATAGGCTTCGGCGGGAACGCAATAGAAGGCAGGCTGATTGCGATTTAGCACGGCAACCGGAAAACCTTCGCCCTGCTCAACCACTGCCATTGGGTTCTTCTTGAGCTCAGAGATACTAGTTGTTGAATCGGCGAGTATTGGATGTACCATGGGATTTTCCTAAAAAGACCTGTTAATGGTGCTAATAGTAGCCCTATTAGTAAGGGGTCTCAAGATAAAGACCAATTAAAAGCACCACTAACAAGTCTTAAACATCAAAATCAGGGTGGAGTTTCAATTAAGGGCGGTCGCTATTGGGGTGGATATGATCAAGAAATGCCTAGTCATCGGGTAAATTCGAGTCTGACCCTGATTCTTTTTTGGAGAATATTACTGATGGGTTGATTGAAGCATTTAATCCATGGCATTTAATCGAGGGCCTTTTAGCCAGGGGTTAAAAGGACTTTGTAGAGACTGATGTTGAGTTTTTTTAATAAGAGAGGGAAAAAGAGCTGGAACAGTGGCGATCAGGCGGTATAGAGATGGGTATAGATATAGGTATAGAGAGCGGTCATCAGCAAAGCGCTGGAACAAATTGATTAGCACGGGAGGCCAAGTGCCGCCCGCGCCAGGCAGTTACTTTTCCATCAAGTTCGCTTCTTTATAGATATCATGGAGAATCGCGGTCAGATAAGTCATCACCCGCTTGGCTCGCGCGTTCTTGCGCACTGACATATGGCTCAGGGCCATGCCTTTCATCAGAAACTGCACCATGTCGTGGGCCCCTTCCAGTCTGGCGAGGTTTTGCCAGTGAGGGAAAACCGCTTTTACGGTATTCAGGAACTGTTTTTCAAAGTCTTTTTCTACCGGCTCAATAATCTGTCGCAGCTCTCCGTCTGTGCGCGAGGCAGCGAGCATTTCTTGATAGGCCAAAAAGGATGGCAGATTGACATAGCGCCAAGCCGCTTCTACCGATTCGCGAATCGCCTTGTCGGTCAACTTGCTCTGCGGGTCATCGATATCAGACATCAGGTCGCGATACTCTTGCAGGCGCAAGACGTGGAGATAATCAATTACAGCGCGCATCACCGAGATACGTGATGGGAAGTGGTGCATCATGGCGCCGCGAGAGACACCGGCATAGTTAGCAATAAGTGCGGTGGTGGTATTGGCATATCCGAGCTCAAGAAGACATTGAATAGTGGCCTCGAGAATCGCTGAGCGGGTCATTGCGCTCTTCTCAGCCTGCCATCCTTTTTCATTGCGCTGCGGCCGCTTGCTGCTGGTTGCCGCTACTTTTTTAGTTGCGCCCACTTTATCTTTTGCCGCGGTCATGTAATTTGTCCTTTAAGTTTTATCGTCGTATACAGCCTAAATGAAATAAAACCATCAGCTGTCGGTATTTGCGGAGCTTATAGAAAAACCCTCGGTATTACTACATAGAAAACAGGTTCAATTGTTTGCAATACTCGTTTATGAATAAGTTAGACAATCATCGCCACCGCCATTTTGGCTAAGGGCTTAACCAACTCTCTCATTTGACCCGCTTTATCGCTGGATGCATTACCCCCGAGAGCACGCTGACCGACACCCTCGAGAATCGCTGCAAAGCGGAACATGCTGAAAATCATATAGAAATTCCAATTGGGAATGCTCTCTATACCCATACGCTGACAGTAGAGGGCAACATAGTCTTCTTCACTGGGAATACCTAGGGCTTGGCGATCAACGCCACCCAGTCCAGCCAGTACGCAATTATTATCGAGACGCAACTGCATGCACTGATAGGCCAGATCCGCATAGGGATGACCCAGTGTCGACAGTTCCCAGTCGAGCAGTGCAATGGGCTGAGATTCGGTGGCGTGGAACATCATGTTGTCCAAACGGAAGTCACCGTGAGCGAGGACTAACTTACCATCGTCTTCAGGCGTGTTCTCCGGCAGCCATTCAATCAGCCGGTCCATATCGGCAATGCGGTCGATCTCCGAGGCCTGATACTGTTTTGTCCAGCGACTAATCTGGCGGGCGAAATAATTGCCAGGGCGGCCATAGTCCTGCAGGCCCACGGCTTCTATATCCACTGAGTGTAGAGCGACCAAAACGCGATTCATCTGATCGAATATTTCACCGCGCTGAACATTACTCAGATCCGGCAGTGCTGGATCCCAGAGCACCCTGCCCTGCTTGTATTCCATCAGGTAAAACATGCTGCCAATAATCGAGTCGTTCTCACAGAGGTGGTAGACCGCCGCGACTGGGACATCTGTATCCGCTAGGGCCGAGAGCACTCTATATTCTCGATCCACCGCATGGGCAGACTTGAGCAGTTCACCCGGTGGCTTGCGACGCAGTACATAGTCGCCAGTGGCTGTGGTAATCCTAAATGTCGGGTTTGACTGGCCACCGGGAAATTTCTCGGCTTTTAAGGGGCCCTTAAAACCGGCCACCTGAGCTTCGAGATATTGCGCCAGCTTATTGGCATCAAAATAAAAATGTGTCTGCATTGTTATTCCTTTAATTGATCAATATTGGCTTAAGCCTTAGCACCGGAATAACGTTCAATAATCTGCTTGCCCAGGGCCATCTGATGCACTTCATCCGGGCCATCTGCCTGACGACACCAGCGTGCGTAGTTAAACGCTTCGGCCATGCAGTAGTCTTCGGTGAGTCCACCGGCGCCGTGCATCTGTATGGCTCTGTCTAGAACATTTTGAATCAATAAGGGAATAGTAGTCTTGGTCGCGGCGATCATATCCACCGACGCTGGGACCCCTTCCTGGTCGATCTTGTGGCAGGTTTTTAAAACTAATAAACGAGCCATTTCGATTTCGGAAAACATCCGCGAGATATTCTCTCGTATCGACTGATGTTTGCTGATTTGGCGACCAAATGTGGAGCGTGCAACGCTGCGCTTGCAGGCTAACTCGAGAGCACGCTGACCGGCACCGATAAGACGCATACAGTGATGCATGCGACCGGGGCCCAGTCGACCCTGAGCAATTTCAAAGCCGCGGCCTTCGCCGAGCAAGACATTTTCCAGCGGTACGCGACAGTTTTCAAAGCGCAGTTCAGCGTGACCTATGGGGGCATCGTCATAACCAAAGGTGGTCAATGGGCGAACCAGTGTCAGGCCGGGAGTATCTTTGGGCACCAGTACCTGAGTTTGCTGCAGGTGACGGCTAGGGTTTTCCGGATCCGACTTGCCCATCACAATAAAGATTCGTGTGCGCACATTCATGGCGCCAGTAATAAACCACTTGCGACCATTGAGCACCCATTCATCGCCCTCTTGGACAATGCTCATCTCAACATTGGTGGCGTCACTGCAGGCTACCTGAGGTTCGGTCATGGCATAGGATGAACGAATCTCACCGGCTAAAAGAGGCTGAAGCCATTTGTCCTGTTGGGCTTTAGTGGCGTAGTTCATAAACACCTCCATATTGCCGGTATCCGGTGCATTGCAGTTGAACACTTCCGGGGACCAGATCACCCGACCCATAACTTCGCAGAGCGGTGCATATTCAGCAAAACTGAGACCACCATGATTACAGTATTCGGCGTGAGATGGCGGCACAAAAAGATTCCACAGACCGGCAGCCTGGGCTTTGAGCTTTAACTCTTCCATCAATGGCAGCGTGGCAAAACGGTTCTCGGCGTTATGAAGTTGCTGGGCGTAGGCGGCTTCGTTGGGATAGATATGCTCGTCAAAAAAACGCTCTAGTTTTTCCAGCATCTGCTGAGATTTTTCACTGTTTTGGTACATTTTGGTGCTCCATTAGAAAGACAGTATTAATAAATAGGGGCGCTTACCACCAGGGGTAAAACGGTGGCATGCCGGTAGAGACTTTGGCTGAGAAGTTGGCCGGGCGCTTTTCTAAGAATGACGCAACACCCTCTTTTCCATCTTCCTGACTGGTGTAAAACACCGCCAGAGATTCCACCTTGTGAGCTTCGGCTGGATGGGCCGCTGCGGAGTTGCGGTAGAGCATCTGACGCATTAGGGCCACAGCCACAGGCGCGGTATTGTCGGCGATCTGCCGGGCCATTTCATAGGCTCTAGTAAGCAGCGCATCTGGGGCACAGACTTCATAGACCAGACCACCAGCAAGACCCTCTGCGGCATTAAATATTTCACCGGACAGCATCCACTTCATCGACTGCTGCATACCGACAATGCGCGGCAAGAACCAAGTTGAGCAGCCTTCGGGAACAATGCCGATCTTGCCAAAGACAAACCCGAAGCGGGCTTTTTCTGACGCCAGACGAATATCCATGGCACAGGCCATGGTCGCGCCCACGCCAACTGCGGCACCATTAATGGCACCGATAACCGGCTTTTTACAGTCATAGATAGCCAGGGTGACTTTGCCCGCGCTATCGCGAACGCCATCCATTTCTTCGTAGGCCTGCATCTCTTGAAGGGTCGGAGTGCGAGACTCATCGAGACCAAAGACATTGCCCTCGGCGGAGAGATCCATACCAGCACAAAAGGCTTTGCCCGCGCCGGTGACTACTATTACGCTGACATCATCGTCATCGCTTGCGCGGTTGAAGGCATGCACCAACTCATTGCACATCTCAATGGTGTAGGCATTCATCACTTCGGGGCGATTTAATAATAGGGTCAGGATTTTGTTATCGGCTTGGTATTGAATGGTCTTGTAATCGATGGTCTTGTAATCAGAGGTCATTTTTTGTCCTTGGTTCTCGCGGCAGTGGGCTCACAGAGCCCTCTCCCGGAGAGTATTTGGAGGCGCAGTATGAGTCACGCTGATGTGATTATTGGTTTTTTTGTTGCGTAGATAATACCATTCATAAAAAAAACAAACCAGAATAACTTTTATTTTAACGAGATGGAATTCCACCGAAAATAAGCCAGGAAAGTGGTCGGCGAAGCCGCCATCCTGAGAGAACGCAGTGAACCGAAGGATCTTATGCCGACTGGACGAGATCCCTCCACTACGGTCGGGATGACAGTATTTTTTTTGACCGCGAGTCACACCCAAGTCTGTCATCCTGAGAGAGCGAAGCGAACCGAAGGGTTTTCTGCCGACTGGACGAGATCCCTCCACTGCGGTCGGGATGACAGCGTATTAGCGGCTCGGGGTGGCAGCGTAATAGCAGCTCGGGATGGCACCCAAGTCTGTCATCCT
>CAWLBR010000104.1:0-8372 GCA_963855085.1 Gammaproteobacteria bacterium | reverse complement strand
GCTGCAGAGCCGTATCAAAATCGTCATTCACTACCAGAAAGTCAGCTTCAACATAGTGGCTCATCTCTTCGGTAGCCGCGGCAACGCGCTTCTCGATTACCTCGGCATCATCCTGGGCACGCTTGTGCAGGCGTTCCCGCAGGGCCTGTTTTGATGGCGGCAGAATAAAAATACTGGTGCTTTCTGGGAACAGTTTGCGCACCTGGGCGGCACCCTGCCAATCGATTTCTAGAATCACATCTTCGCCGCTGGCCAAGGTGTCGGCGACCCACTGCTGTGAGGTGCCATAAAAATTACCAAATACTTCGGCGTGTTCCAAAAAGGCGCTCTGCCCGATCATCTCCATAAATTGTTCGCGGGAGGTGAAGTGGTAGTTCACCGCATCCACTTCGCCGGGGCGACGATCTCTAGTGGTATGTGAGATAGATGCTTTGATATTGCTCATATTGTTGAGCAGTTCTGCGACCAAGCTAGTTTTACCGGCACCGGAAGGGGCGGAGATAATAAAGAGAATACCTGTTGCCATATTTTTTACGGTTCCGTTACCTGAAAGAACTGGAGGTTTTTGTGGAGTTTACAGCAGCGGGAAAATTATTCCAGATGCCCGCCCGTTTCACAGGCATTTTTATCTGCTCCCAATCCCGTGACAGCCTCGGCATCGAAGATTCGATTTAAACAGCCGGCGAGGCGTATTCCAGCCATCAGCAAGCGCTTCTTAATTAGGGGTTTGGTGCGATCTATATAGTGCTGATCAATAGTGACAGGCCCCTTTTGCGCAGGCTGACCAAACTCATAGACCTGTGCACGCAGTGTTTTCGATTCTGCAGCCCAGTCTAAAAAACTATCGCCCTGCCAGTTGCGCCGTTGCTGCGCAGTGGTTGTACCTATTAGAGCACTGTACTGATCCACTGTTAATTGCTCGTCTTGAATCAGACCGCTGTCCCAGACCCAGTGCAGGTTGCGACGTTTGTTCTTGCCCTGCCACTTGATCGATATGCGGTTGCCCCCGAGATCGCTGTAGCGGCCCACATGCAGTGGTTGGTGGATATCGCCAGCCAGGTGCATGAAAAACGCCAGTGCTTCGCGGCGTTTTTTGCTGCCTGTTCTAGGATCTTGCAGCTGTTTATAGGATGCATTTAATGCGCTGAGCACATCGCCCTTGCGGCTGCGGCGCAGATCGGCAAAGCGCTCTTGGTCTTTGATATTGATATAGTGCCAGGACTTGGTATGTGACCATTTCTGGTCGCCACGAATCTGATCTGGCCAGAGTGCCAGTTCCGTTAGCGGTTTACCGCCACTGAGCTGAGTCAGCGCAGCAGCGGTTTTTTTACTCAGATGATTTTCTGCAATGGTGACAATAATGCGGTGTCCATCGACACCAAATGCCAGGCTCTGGCCACTGCTCAACGCCAGCCAAAACACCACAGCAACAGCAAGCCACTTTCTTGCTAGACCGGTAGAACCTATCGCTGAGGGGTAATTACTCAATATTTTGGATCTGCTCGCGCATCTGTTCGATCAGTACCTTCAATTCTACCGAGGCCTGAGTGGTCACGCCGGCTATGGACTTAGAGCCCAGAGTGTTGGCTTCGCGGTTGAGTTCTTGCATCAAAAAATCCAAACGTCGACCTATGGACTCTTTGCCTGTTAATACTCGGCGGATCTCGCTGATATGGGCTTCCAAGCGATCCAGCTCTTCGTCCACATCGGTGCGGTTGGCAATAATCACCATCTCTTGCTCAAGGCGATCTGCATCAAACTGCTCTTTCAGATCGCTGAGTTTTTGCTCAAGGCGCTTGCGCTGATCACTGAGGATCGAGGGTAGATGGTCACGGACAATAACCAGCTGTTGTTCGATGCCCATCAGTCGCTGCTCAATCATTTCCGCGAGTTTGTCGCCCTCGCGCTTGCGGCCTTCGAGAAGTTGCTCAACTGTGGCTCTATAGGTTTCGGTGGCGGCCTGGTGCAGAGCTTCGGCATCCACAGTCTGCTCCTGAAGAATGCCGGGCCAGCGCATAATCTCTAAAGGTGAAATAGGGGCCGGAGACTGCATTTCAGCGCCTATGGTCTCGGCCATGGTAATCATCCGCTTAGCCAGTTCCAAATCCGCTTCGAGACTGGCATCGACATTATTGAAGGCCAGTTGCAGTGAGCAGTCGACCTTGCCGCGGCTGAGCTTCTTGCGGGCGATTTCCCTGAGAGGCATCTCTATGGGACGCAGGCTGTCGGGAAGGCGAAAGCCGGTTTCCAGAAAGCGGTGATTAACAGAGCGCAGTTCACAGGTGACTGAACCCCAGCTGAACTCTGTGCTGCAGCGGGCAAATGCGGTCATACTCCGGGCCATGGTATCTCCAGTAGAAAAAATTACGGTGCGCCATGGTAACAAAGGCGGTCAACTGGTTGGTAGATTTGCTACACTTTGCGCCACTTTTATTTCAACAGCATTCGAACTAGGGAAAAACTATGACTCGACCCAGTGGCCGACGCCCAGAGCAACTCCGACAAGTAAAAATAACGCGCGATTTCACCTGTCATGCAGAGGGATCTGTGCTGATTGAATTTGGCAAAACCAAAGTTATCTGTACTGCCAGTGTAACGCCGGGTGTACCAAGATTTTTGCGCGGTAAAGGCGAGGGTTGGGTAACCGCGGAATACGGCATGTTGCCCCGCTCCACCGGTTCAAGAATGGATCGCGAAGCGGCACGTGGCAAGCAGGGCGGCCGTACTCAGGAAATTCAGCGCTTGATTGGCCGCTCACTGAGAGCTGCCGTGGATATGAAGAAACTTGGTGAGCACACGATCAATATCGATTGCGACGTTATCCAGGCTGACGGTGGTACTCGCACTGCTGCCATTACTGGCGCCTGCGTGGCCATGGTCGATGCGATCCGCCACCTGCAACGTAAAAAAGCGATTCTCGATGATCCCTTGTTAACCATGATTGCCTCAGTATCTGTAGGTATCTATAAGGGTACGCCAGTACTGGACTTGGATTATCCCGAAGACTCCAAAGCTGAAACTGATATGAATGTGGTAATGAACAGCGAGGGCGGCTTTATTGAAGTTCAGGGAACTGCTGAGGGAGCACCTTTTAGTGAGGAAGAGTTGAGCGCAATGTTGGCGCTGGCCAAACAGGGCATCGCCGATCTAGTGCGTGTGCAGAAGATGGCCTTAGCTCAGTAAAGAGCTCAGTAAAGAGCTCAATAAAGAGTTCAGTAATCAAAGGCCCAGCAAAGCAAAAATAATGGTAACGACAAATATTATGACAACTGAAAATAATTACAAAACCCTGTTTATCGACAATGGCCTGCGCAGTGGCGCACTCAAGTTTGGCGAGTTCACCCTCAAGTCTGGTCGTGTCTCGCCGTACTTTTTTAATGCCGGCCAATTTTACACAGGTCGTGCCCTGGCGGAATTGGGGCGCAGCTATGCCGCGGCCATTATCGAGTCAGGCATTGAGTTTGATGTGTTATTTGGTCCAGCTTATAAAGGCATTACCTTGGCAGCAGCGACTTCAATCGCCCTCGCCGATCACTATGATCGCGATGTGCCTTATTGCTTTAACCGCAAAGAGGCAAAGAATCACGGTGAGGGTGGCAGCATGGTCGGCGCACCCCTGGAAGGTCGCGTCTTAATTATTGATGACGTAATAACCGCAGGCACCGCGATTCGCGAAGTGATGCAAATTGTCGAGAATGCCGGTGCTACAGCTGCTGGTGTGGTGATTGGTCTGGATCGCAAAGAAAAGGGCAAATCTGAGCTGTCGGCGATTCAGGAAGTGGAGAGAGACTTCTCCATTCCAGTAGTGGGCATTGTCGATATTGGCGATATTACCGACTATCTGAAAACCAAGCCTGAGAACGATGCCCTGATTGCCGCTATTGAAGGTTACAGAGAAGAGTATGGTGTCTAGTTAAAACACTGTTAGTGCGGCACCGTTAAAAACGGCTCGCACTAACAGCTTATCTCTAAAGAAGATTACTCAAACATGGCGGCAGTCAACAACTGCCATTGTTCCTGCCAGTTCTGAGTTGGCTTAGTCTTAAACTGACTGCGCACAAATTGACTGATTTTTCCGTCGGCACTGCAGAGCATTAGGTTGGCTGCAGTGGCCACTGGCACCTGCAGTTTTAAGCCATCGCGAATTTCTGCTTCACGAAGTATCTGCTTGAGTTGTGATTCCAAGCGGTCGAAGAACTGTTGGACACGATCATGTAGTCGCCCTGTCTCGCCGGTCAGTGCATCGCCGTTAAGAATACGGGTGATACCCGGATTTTTTTCCGAGAACGCTAGCACTAAGCTGAGGATGCGATAGCACTGATTGATTGGGTCTGGCTCGTCACTGACAATACCGCGCACCCGGGCGAAAATGGTCTCATCAATAAAGTCGATCAGTCCCTCATACATGCGAGTTTTACTGGGGAAGTGCCTATATAGAGCAGCTTCAGAAACCCCCACTTCAGCGGCTAGTGCCGCTGTGGTAATACGTCCACCACCTGAATGTTCAAGCATACGAGCTAGGGCCTGGAGAATTTCTTGGGCGCGGGTACCGGGTTTTTTAGCCATTAGGCGCTTTCCTCTTCACTGTTGTCACAGTTTGTTATTAGGGTGCCGACGCCTTCGTCGGTAAAGATTTCTAGCATGACGGCATGTTCTACTCGGCCGTCGATAATGTGGGCGCTGTTTACGCCAGCTTTAACGGCATCTAGTGCACAGCGTATTTTCGGCAGCATACCACCGTAAATGGTTTCGTCGGCAATCAGTTCATTGACGCGGTTGGTGGTCAGGCCGGTGAGAATTTCACCGCTCTTGTCTTTTAGGCCGGCGACATTGGTCAGCAGTATCAGTTTTTCAGCGCCCAGCACTTCGGCCATTTTGCCGGCTACTAGATCGGCGTTGATATTGTAAGAGGAACCGTCTTGACCCACACCGATGGGCGCTATTACGGGGATATATCCGCCATCCACTAACATGTTGATCACGCTGGTATCAATTGAGGCCACTTCACCCACCTGGCCTATATCGATAATTTCAGGCGCCGACATATCTGGAGTCTTGTGGGAGACCACCAGCTTTTTGGCCCTAATCAGCTGACCATCTTTGCCGGTGACACCAAAAGCTCTGCCGCCTGCGGCACTGATCATATTGACGATTTCTTTGTTTACTGTGGCACCGAGGACCATCTCTACAACGTCCATGGTCTTACTGTCGGTGACTCGCATACCGTCAATAAACTTTGATTCGATGGATAGACGCTCAAGCAGTTCGCCGATCTGTGGGCCGCCGCCGTGAACCACTACTGGGTTGATGCCAACCGCTTTCATCAGGACTATATCTCGTGCAAAGCTGAGTTTCAGCTTGTCGTCGCCCATGGCATTGCCACCATATTTTACGACTACGGTCTTACCCGAAAAGCGCTGGATATAGGGTAGTGTGCGAGCGATCACTTCTGCTGTGGTTTTGGCTTCTGTGCTAGTTAATGACATATTAAATAGTTTCTTTTATGTTGTTGATAAAGGGCGACAGCTCTTTGCGGAATACTTCCTTGACCTCGGCCATGGCGTCTTCGTCGTCAGCTTCAAATCTCAGTGTTAGGTTTGCTGAGGTATTTGACGCTCGAATTAGCCCCCAGGCAGTCGGGTATTCTACACGTAATCCGTCGAGACAGATGACATGGGCCTGAGGGAATTGGCAGCCGGCCGAGAGGGTTTTCATAAGCTCAAATTTTTCCTCTTCAGGCACTGGCAGCAAAATCTCAGCGGTAGAGACACTGGTCTCCAGTTCGTCGATAACTTGGTCTAGGGTTTGCTGCCGCTGGCAGAGAATTTCTAGCAAGCGCACTGCTGCATAGAGTCCGTCATCAAACCCACGCCAGCGGTCATTAAAGAAAATATGACCGCTGAATTCGCCGCCCAGAGGGGAGTTGTTGTCGTGGACCTGCTTTCTTACATGGGCATGGCCAGTTTTGCACATCACCGGATTGCCGCCGTGGCGACGAATAATATCCGCTAGGCGACTGCTGCTCTTAACGTCGAAGACAATATCTGCGCCGGGCTGGTGGGCCAATACATCTCTGGCGAAGATCATCATCAGCTGATCGGGCCAGACGATTCTTCCGCGACCAGAGATAACCACCACGCGATCACCGTCGCCATCAAATGCTAGGCCCAGTTCGGCTTGCTGGTCGATCACGTGGCGCTGCAGGTCCACAAGATTTTTTTCATCTGCTGGATTCGGCGGGTGATTTGGGAATGAGCCATCGATATCACAGTAGAGTGGGAAGGCCAGGCAACCAAGGCGGTCAAACAGTTGCGTTGCAATGGGTCCCGGTACGCTATTGGCGCCGTCGACGACCAGTTTAAAGGATTTTTCCAGTCTGCTGATGTCGACAATATGATCGAGATATTGGGAGACTATGTCGGCTTCCACCAGGCTTCCCATGCTCTCAGGGGGCTTATCGAGATGCAGATTTTCGTCACGCATCATAGGGATCAATTGCTGCAGCGTTTCTCCGGAAATAACCTGATGTTGAAGAATGATTTTAAAACCGTTGTAGGTGGCTGGGTTATGGCTTGCGGTGACCATGATGCCATTGCCACTCTGGGTGCCATGGTGCACGGCAAAATTCAATGCTGGTGTGGTGATTTCGCCTAGGTCGATAACATTGCAGCCGCAGGCCACTAGGCCGTCCTTAAGGGCCGCAGCCAGGCGCGTTGAACTCAGGCGCGCATCGCGACCTACGTAGACTGAATGCTTTGGAGTATTCTCTATTGAAGGTTCTAATGGCGAGTTTGCCAAAGGCTCTTTTATAGGATTTGCTAAAGGCTCTGCTGGAGTATTGCATATCAAAGCGCCCAGCGCTCGGCCAAGACTCTTGGCGAACTGAGGGGTTATCTCGCTGTAGGCCAGACCGCGAATATCATAATCGCGAAACACCAGCTCCGGAATATGGGCCGGGCTGAGATGTTCTCTTTCTTTTACTAGATCCATTTTAAGTGGCAACAGGCTGGCTTTGTTGGCGAGGCACTCGCTAACCGAGCTGCTCAGTTATAGCGGCGACAATATCGCGAGCCAGTTGCGTTTTGCTCCTTATACTAAAGGTCTTGCTGGTGTCTGCGCTGATCCACCAAGCTTCATTATTATCACTGTTAAAGCCCACATCGCTGCGGGACACGTCGTTGGCGACTATGGCGTCGAGGCCTTTACGCTCAAGCTTGCCTCGCGCATAGTTCTCTATATCCTGAGTCTCTGCGGCAAAACCCACGACAAATAGGTTTTTATATTCACTGGCTGCGGCACTGACAATATCCACATTCTTTTCCAGCTCAAGGGTTATGGCATCTGCGTGTTTTTTCATTTTCTGGGTGGCAACAGTTACTGGGCGGTAATCCGCCACTGCAGCTGCTGCAATCAGAATATTGGCATCGGCGCAGGCGCTCATGGTGGCGCTGTGCATATCGGCGGCAGAAATCACTGGGATTACTAAGCAGCGTTCGGGTGGCTCGAGATTGACCGGTCCAGAGATCAGTGTGACCTCTGCGCCAGCTTCAATGGCAGCCTCGGCTAGCGCATAACCCATTTTTCCGGAACTGTGGTTGCTGATATAGCGCACCGGATCAATTGCTTCGCGAGTGGGTCCGGCGGTAATCACTAGCTTCTTACCACTCAACTGCAGTGAGGCAAAACAGCCGGCAACTTGCCCAACCAACATGTCAGGTTGCTGCATACGCCCGAGGCCAATATCGCCGCAGGCTTGGATACCGCTGTCGGGGCCAAATATTTTCACTTGGCGCTGACTGAGTTGTTCAATATTGGCTGTGGTGGCCGGGTGCGACCACATGCCTTGGTTCATGGCCGGAGCCACGGCGACTATTGCCGGCGTCGCCAGATAGATGGCATTTAACAAACTGTTGGCGCGGCCATGGACCATGGTGGCGATAAAGTCGGCTGTAGCTGGCGCGATCAAAACCAGATCCGCCCAGCGCGCCAATTCAATATGGCCCATACCGGCTTCAGCTTCTGGATCGAGCAGGTCGGCATGCACTGGATGACCTGAGAGCGCCTGTAATGTCAGTGGGCGAATAAACTCTTCGGCACCTGGCGTCATCACCACGCGAACCTCCGCGCCGGCGTCCTGCAGTCGCCTGACAACTTCGGCACTCTTGTAAGCAGCGATGCCGCCACTGACGCCAACTATTATTCGTTTGTTTGAAAGGGTGCTCATTAATCGTCCGGACAGCTCAAATAAAGCCTGTAAGATAGCATTAAGAACAGGATTTCTGTAGCAATAAATAAGGACTTACTATGGCTATAAGCCACTGGCCGGAGAACGAACGGCCGCGAGAGAAGTTAATTCTTCGGGGGGCGTCGGC
>CAWLBR010000103.1:0-8449 GCA_963855085.1 Gammaproteobacteria bacterium | reverse complement strand
CACTGTGTTTGATTCCAACCGTGCAAAAGTTGGAGGCGACGCAGCATGCTGCCAACGGGCAATGGAGGGTCTGCCCCTGTTTACGGTCATGCCCTTAGTCACGTCACCTATGAACGGTATCGCCCAGAGCATACTCTGCTCTACCAGCTTATAGAAAAACACTTCCCTGCCTTAGTTGAGCAATTGGATGCGCAGGGTAGAAGTCTACCGACGCATGTCCATCGCGAATTTGAAGCGTATCTCAAATGCGGTCGCCTCGAAAACGGGTTTCTTCGTGTGCGTTGCGCTACGTGTCGGCTGGAGCGTCTCGTAGCGTTTTCGTGCAAGAAGCGCGGGTTCTCCCCCAGCTGTGGCGCCCGCCGCATCGCCGAGACCGTGGCCTTTCTCTCGGATGAAGTATTTCCCGACGCGCCACTGCGTCAGTGGGTCATCAGTTTTCCTTTCCCTCTACGGTACCTGTTCGCTACCCATCCCCAGGCCATGGGCAAGGTTCTGCGTATCGTTTACCGCACAATCGCGACCCATCTGATCCACAAAGCTGGATATTTGCTCATGGATGGCGCGACTGCGGCCGTAACACTGATTCAGCGTTTTGGTAGTGCACTGAACATGAATATCCACTTCCATATCCTGTTTCTGGATGGTGTTCACGTGTGTCGCGACGATCGTCCGCCCCGCTTTCAACGCGTTAAGGCGCCAGCCAGGAGCGAGCTGGAAGCACTGGTCCAGCTGATTAGCCAGCGCGTGGGGCGCTGCCTGAAACGACAGGGCTTGTTGGAGCAAGATTTCGAGAACGCCTGGCTGAAACTGGAGCCCGCAGACGACACGGATGCCATGCCCCATATTCTGGGCAGTTCTGTGCCCTACAGTATCACCGTCGGCCCGCAACAGGGTCGCACGGCCTTTATGATTCGCACCATCCGCCCACTCACCCGGCCTGATCCCGGGCTGGAGCGGATGGCCAAGGCCAACGGATTCTCGCTACACGCCGGGGTGAGCTGTGAAGGACATCAAAAGGACAAGCGTGAGCGGCTGTGCCGGTACATTGCCCGTCCCGCCGTGGCGGTTTCTCGCCTTTCACTAAGCCCTACCGGCAAAGTGGGTTACACCCTGAAGACGCCCTGCCGGGACGGAACAACCCAGGTGGTCTTCGACCCCGTCGATTTCATCGCACGATTGGCAGCACTCGTACCAAAATCCAGGGGCAATCTCACACGATACCATGGCATTCTTGCCCCTAATCACCGGTGGCGCGGGGAGGTTACCCCGGCCAAACGTGGCAAGGCACTTAAGATGGGCGAAAATGCAGAAGTAAAGACACCGGCCGAGTGCCATGCTGCCATGTCCTGGGCCCAGCGACTCAAGTGCGTATTCAATATCCACGTTGAAGTTTGCGGACGCTGCGGCGGGTCTGTCAGGGTCGTCGCATGCATTGAGGACCAGGACATTATCGACCGGATCCTGGCCCATCTTCGCAAGAAGGAACAGGGAACCCCTACCCGGCACCTCCTGGCACCGCCAACCAGGGCGCCACCTGCCAACCGGTCTCTTTTCGCAGGAAGCGAATCCACAAACCCAAACCTGCAAGGACGACACTGAAAAACACGTGGCACAAACCGTTGCGTACTATTATTCAGGAATGAGCGGATATGAATGGCATGCCCAACACAGTGAACAGGGTTTTGGGATCAATGAGCGCGAACTTCTCCAGATCAGCAATCCCAGTCGACAGAATCAGCGAGAGTGTCTGCTCTCAACAGGGCCTTTATATTTCCTATACTTTGGCCTAATCTATATCACGTTAGTTTGTTTCCTTTTAGAATAGGTATCTTTGAGCTTATTGCGACTTACTGTAGCGCCTTCAAGCAGTTTTCTGCTTGGTGCGTTTTGCGGTTGTCGAAATTGGCCAGAGCTCCGTATTCAAGAAGGTGTTGGGATTAGTGTATGTCGATGATTTATAAGGAGAGGTTTAGTGGGCACTAGCTCAAGCTTTCACGATGGCGATGGCACGCAGCAAAGTGCCACATCGACCTGTCCAATTTGTCTTGGCGACAGCGCGAGCCCTGCCTATAAATTTCCACGGTTCGATCTGTTGATTTGTCCGCAGTGTAGCCATCTTTTTTCAATCCTGAAGGTGGCACCCGAAGCGTATGAGGCTGAGTATTTTCTTGAGGCCAATAAAGAGCACTGGGAAAACCCCGAGGAGCAATTATTCGACGAGCTCGATGCTCTAATTCAAAAGCATAAGCCAATTCCGCGAGAGGAGTTGCGCACATTAGATGTTGGCACTGCGACGGGCTACCTTCCCAGGCACTTCGGCGCTTTGGGCTACGAGAGCTGGGGCGTTGATATCAGTGAGGAAGCAATACAGCACGGAACCCAGCAGTTGAATATTCCGCGGCTGCAGGCTGCCAACATCGAAATTTATGTACCAGAACAGCCTTTCCCTGTTGTAACGAATAATTACGTGCTTGAACACGTTACTGATCCGGTGCCGTTCCTTAAAGGCATACGCCGGAGTTTGTCTGACGATGGTATTTTTATTTGTACGACGGTAGATTCAAACTCACTGATCTTCAAGGTGTCGAAGTTCCTTTATCGAATAACCGGAGGGCGTGCCTACGCTCCATTGGAACGTATTTGCGAAGTTCATCACCTTAACCATTTTACGCGCGAGAGCCTGGAGCTTGCTTTGAACACTGCTGGGTTTGAGATCGTAGAACGCTTCAACCACAACCTTCCTCTGCGCACACTTACGCTACGGCCGCTGCAGAGAGTGGCAGTGGCAGTGTTGTACGGATTATCCCCAATTCTTGATTCTTGGTTTGCTCAAGGCGTTGTGTGTCGACCTAAGGAGTCTGGATCTTGATTTCAATGTCCCCCTGGAAATGCGGGCCTCGGTTGAGCATTGCAGTCCAGATTCTATGTTCATAGATGTTTGAGAGACATTCCAGATGAACAACTTCTCATTTATCTTGCGCTTCGGTTTTGTCGGCGGCAGCACGGCACTCCTTTTTTTGGCGTCAACGTATTTGCAGGTTGAATGCTTGAGCATATCGCCCGTTCTAGCAAGCACTCTGGGGTTGGCATTTGCCATTTTCTATAACTATCTAATGCACTATCATTGGACATACGCATCTGAAGCACCCCACCGAAGTGCGCTAGTGCGCTACCTGGTCATGGGTGTCAGCGGTATAATGATCAATGGCTTGATCATGTACTGGGGAATAACCCTCGACTCAGCGCATTACATGCTAGCGCAGATTTGCTCTGCCATAGCTTTGCTCTGCTGGAGCCTTTGTCTAAGTTATTTCTGGGTATTCAAATAAGACGCACGGTGGTATCGAGAAATTTATCGCGTCGGGTCAATCGAGCGTAGCTAGGGGGTTTATTTTCCTAGCCACGGAGATTTTTTGCCTGTTGATGCGACAGGTTTGAAATAGTCTGCACATAAATATTTTTAAGTTTCTATGAAGGCTCGATTGATTAGTGTTAGTACCCAGACTAGGAGCCCCTGCAGAACGCAGGGATATCGCGATTAAAAGCCCGCTCCAGTCCGGGGCCCGGGCGCTCAAGGGGCGGAATGGTGCGCAGCATGAACGCCTTTTGCCCTTGGCTGCTATACTGATGCGCGTGTAGCACAACACCCTATCTTTGGCAAAGTGTGAACTGATCGTTGTTTGCCAATTGCAATGCACTTTCCACTTTGTACAGGTATACTATATTATTCATGGTGAATTCCGCATACGCGTGTCGACAAGCAATAATAAGGCAGCAGGTAATTTTAAATGAAAGCAGCCACTGAGTTAATGCCAGTTACCGCAGCGAAGCAGGATATGATCCTGCTGGATGAGGATGTGTTCGGGCCCCTCTCTCACGATCTGGACCGCCCTCTCAGAGTTCTGCTGACCAAACCCTTTCAGTTCGCCACTCCGCTCAGTTATTCGCCGCCTCTCGGACTGCTTTATCTGGCCTCGGCGTTACGACATCGATTCGGCGACACCATTGAAGTCGAGCTGTTAGACATGAAAGTGCGACATATGGAGCCAGAGAAAGTGCGCGATAAATTGCGCGATTTCCAGCCAGACGTAATCGGCGTCTCCGCTCTTAATTGTGAAGCCGCCGCAAGCTATGAACTGGCGAGGATATGCAAGGAAGAGAACGAGCAGGTTATAACAGTACTGGGAGGACCTTTTGCGCTGCGCCTGGCAGATACTATTTACGCCGAGAGCGTGTTCGATTGGATTTTTTCCGGCAGTTCCGAACGCACTTTCACCGAAGCAATATCGAGGCAATTCCGCGGACAGGCACTGGGGGATGATCTCCCGGGCTTTTCTCATCGCACTTCCGAGTACACTCACATCAATACCCGTCAGGAAAATATTACCAACCTCGACGAGATTCCTAAGCCAGCGTGGGATTTGATCGACTTTCCCTCGTATACAAAAATGCAGCCCTTTGGCGGCATGCTTAAAGAAAAAAGGTATGCACTACTATTTACCTCTCGTGGCTGCCCTTATCTGTGCAACTACTGCCATGACATTTTCAGCAAGCGGTTTGTGTACCAGAGTGCCGAATCAGTTGTAGAAGATATAGCGGTTCTCTACGAAAAACATGGCGTAACCGAATTCCAGATCGTCGACGACATCTTTAACCTTCACAAACCGAGAGTGGAGGCCATCATGAACGAGGTGGCAAGGCGGTGGCCAGGGATAATGCGGTTCACTTTCCCGAATGGTATACGGGGGGATATTCTTGATCAGCAAACGATAGATGCGCTGGCCAGGGCCGGCACCTATTATGCAGCGGTTGCGGTGGAAACTGTCACTCCGAGACTGCAGACTATGATACAAAAAAACCTGAACCACGAAAAAACAGAGTGGTCAATCAATGCGCTCGAGAAAGCTGGCATTTCAGTGGCCGGGTTTTTCATGGTGGGCTTCCCCACTGAGACCCCCGAAGAAATCAAGGCGACTGTGGATTATGCTCTGCGCTCGGATATGACCCTGGCTACTTTTTTTACGGTCACTCCCCAGCCGGAAACTCCACTCTATGAAACAGCAAAGATTGAGAACCTCGCGGCGCTGAAAATTTCCAGCGAGGCTGAAAAGAAAGGGGGCAACGCCTATCGTGATACCTCTTCATGGTATGAAATAGCGACAGGCTTCCCACTTCACAAAACTGTTCGTCACGCCCACATGAAATTCTACCTCTCCCCAAAGAGGATTATAGGGATTTTAAAAGTGTGGCCACTGCGTTCAATTCTGCGGTCAATGAAAGGATTTATTCAAATCCTCATGCCACAGAAAGCCGTTAAGGCTGACTGAACCACCCGTTAGGATCTTTGTCACTGGCGGACTGATCTCACACAACTGGCCTGGTTAACCCCTGGCCACTCTTTTTGGGGTTCCGGCAAGTTTAAGTCTTAGAGCATAAGATGAATAAACTCCCTCTTCGTGGCTACCCTACCTTGAACATTCGGACTATTGCGACCGCCTGTCGCGGCTGAGACGATCGGCTGTTTCGGAAGGGCTGTTAATTAAAAAAGAACGGTTACAGGAATATAAACCCATAAGGGCCTAATATTGGTCTACTCTTAAGCAACGGAGGCTTCTGTGATCGGGCAGTGCTCTATAAAAGGGGCCGCCTAGTATAAATATGTAACGATGGGCAAAAACGGGAAACTCAATAGCGTCAAAACAGACAAGATTCTGGCTCATCTGCGCGACAAGGAACAGGGCACCCCCACCCTGCCCCACCTGCCACCACCGACCAGAGCACCACCAGAGGCATTGCCTCTTTTCGTAGGAAGCGAATCCACAGCCCCAAATCGGCAAGGACGCTACTGAAAAACGTGTGGCACGGACGGTTGCATGCTATCGCTCAGAAATGGACGGATATGCATTGTGCGATCACCTCGGCGAACAACTTTTCAGGAAAATCGGTGGTTATTTCGAGAATTTCTCCGGTTCAGTTAGCAGGATCAGTGAGGAAACCTACTCTCAACAGGCCGTTTATTTGTCCTATACTTTGACTAGGATGGCGGGGTGGTTGATGTCTATCTGCAGGCAAAGCGTGATGGCACAGCAGCGAAGCGCTTCTTCAGACGTCTATTGCGTAGTCCTGGCAGTGAGCCTAGGAAAATCGTGACAGATAAGTTACGCAGCTATAGCGTTGCTCAGCGCGAATTGATCCCAGAAACGATCCACAGCACTAAGCATAATGAGAATAACCGAGCAGAGAAATCCCACGAGGCGACGAGGTTCAGGGAGCGAGGGATGAGGCGGTTCAAGTCGGTGAGGCAGGCTCAGAGATTTGTGACTGCTCATGCTGCAGTCTCCAATTTGGTCAACCTAGGTAAACATCTTGTTCGCGCTGAGCATTATCGGGATCTCAGGATGAGTGCGTTTGGAGAGTGGAGTAAGGCAGCAGCATGAATCTGGAAACGCGGATTTCCAGATCCAGAAGAGTCCACTTGCCAATACCGTCGTGTCTTTTGCTAGAGAAACCTTCTTAAACGATACATGGCCCTGCCAGCCTCTTCCTTGGCGGGAAGCCCGTTCGCTTATTCCCAACAGTAAGCCAATGATTTGGCCGAGTACCCGGTTTTCCATTGCTTGTCGGGTTCGACGAGGAATTGTTACCAGTCTTCGGGTCCCTGGCTGGGCACATATGCCTTATTCATTTTTTGGAATCGTAGCTTACTTACGAGTGCGTCAGCTTTTGTCACATACGTGATGGGTATTTCTAGAAGGCAAAACGAATTGGGCTCTCTTTAATTAGCTATACTCTTTCCCATTTCCATAATGAATCATCCCGTTTATTTTCACTGCTAACCATTACAAATCCAGAAAGAAAAAAATTGAATCAATCCAGTCATCATGTTTATTGGTATAAATTATCTCAGAATTGCTGTCATTTAAAACTTTCCAACTCGATATCACCCTTGCCCCAGGTCCAGCCGAATTCGTCACTCTCGCTGAATACACATTGCTTGAAGTAATCAGTCTCGTGCCCACCCGCGATCACCAGATTACTTCTTATCTCGCCATCACCAATAGGAATTTTCCCCCTGATGTGATTGTCATAGGGAAGAATGCCATCGCTAATCTCATCGCAAATTTCAATGCTCTGCTGCGCCAGGGACCGCAGCGAAATCAACAAAATATTCAAACCCAGAATCGCTATAGCGGGCGCACGAATCCCTATTTTTAGTTAACCTAACAGGCAGGCAATATTTTCATGTTCTGCCAATAACCAAAGACTAGTTTAGCGTCCCTTTCAATTATAAGTGGAAGAGCGATGTTACTGCATGGTTTTTTCTTCTTCAGGGTAGAATTCCCAGATGGCCCTTGTACCTTTGACAGAATAGGAAATACTATGTGGACCTTGAATTTGCTGCGGGTGCATGCGCAAAGAAGGGTCGGAATAGAACATACCTACCTGTACTCCGGTGCCGGTTCCGATGAGACCTGGTGGTGCGCAGGAGAAGTATTTTTCCCAGTATTTTTCTGAGAAAAACACAGCGCAGTAAGGGAGATTCATATACTCATCCAGAAAAACGAAGCCTCCCTCCACCACAGAGGGCCACAGGTTTAGAAGGCAGTCGTGGAGACTGGAATAGAAATCGACGTCTAGAAACATCATGGCGATGTTCCCTCCATGATCGGGCAATGTGTTTTCAAACCAGCCCTTGTGGAATGAGCAGACATCATAAGCACCGAGTCTTTTCACGTTGCCCTGCACCTCATCGAGCGTTCCGCCGAAAATGCCGGGAATAAATCCCTTCTTGAATGTTTTTTCAGCGATGACGTCGCCGTCAACGGGGGGTGGAAGCCCTTCAAATGAGTCGTAGACTTTGAGCTTACGTCCCGTAATTTTACATATCAAAGACAGATTGACGGTAGCTCCACCTTTCCAGCAACCGCATTCAACAACGTCGCCGCGCACATCGGGTGGTATTTCCAGCAGCTTCATTGCCATCACTAGATGGGCTCTCCAGGACGTCCCTGATTGAACTCTTGAAAAATTGCGCCAAAACCTGAACCCGAGACGTACTCGCTTGCCGTATGTCATGCCGTAGCCGGGCTTAACCTTAAATGAGTAGGATATAAACAAGATAGCAAAAGGGCTCGTCAGGACTTCCCAGGAACTTCTAATCAGTCGTATCAGTTTGTTTTGAAGCTGTCGTTTAGTCATAGTCCACGAGGTCATTTCACTCAATCGCTAACGGCAGAGAATATCTTATAAAGGCCTTCCGGGCGATTAATTTTTCATAGGCGCCATAGCGCTGCTTGGCAAAGCGCTATCCGTAGAAAAATCGTTCTTTCGAGGTATCGATCTTGAATTCGGCTTCACAGATCACCGTGTAAAGGGTTTAGGAAGGATTAATACCCCCTTGCTTTGGTTCTGACGACTTAAATTGCTGAGATTGCTAGAGTCAACCAAT
>CAWLBR010000102.1:0-8513 GCA_963855085.1 Gammaproteobacteria bacterium | reverse complement strand
TAATATCGACCAACTTATCGACATCGGTTTCATCTACTTCAATATCGAAGACATCGATATTGGCAAATTTCTTAAACAGGACCGCTTTGCCTTCCATTACAGGCTTCGAGGCCAGTGGGCCAATATTTCCCAAACCCAGCACAGCAGTACCGTTGGTAATTACAGCCACCAGATTTCCCCGGGCAGTGACCGAGGCTACTTCTGTGGGATTCTCGACAATCAATTCGCAAGCGTGTGCAACACCGGGAGAATAGGCTAGCGATAAATCACGCTTATTGGCCAGAGGTTTGGTCGGACGAATCTCTAATTTACCCGGTGTCGGATGGGTGTGATATTTCAGTGCGGCTTCTTTAAATGAGTCGGTCATCTGTTCGAATTTCCTGTTACGGTATGAGGAGTACAATGGATAAAATTTGGTTGAGATACACCTATGATTACAGGAATAAATCTAGTGGTGTAGACTAGTTCTGCAAGCTGATCCATTTATCTGTTGCCTAGTTTAACGCGGCCTCTGTATAAATAGCTACGGGCCTTGAGGCTGCGCTTGTAATACTTTGGATCACTTGAAAGAATACCTATGCATTGCAACAGGACTTCCATATTGAGCATTGATAAAAACCGCCTTCAGGGCCAGCCTTTTCGGTTGGTCGCTCTGCTGATCACTGTTTTACTAATAGTGTTTTTAATCGGCAGCCCGACGTCTGGTTTCGCCCAGAGTAAGAGTGCCCGCACATTGTTTGCCGATAACAAAGCCGGCATCCTGCAAATCAGAATTATTGATATTACCTCCGGTAGCAAGAGCGCTATTGGTTCCGGCTTTGTGGTCAACGATAGCGGCCTGATCGCGACCAATTATCATGTGGTGCAAATCGCCGCCAGCAAGCCCGAGCAATACCGTATTGAATATTTCAGCGCCAGTGGTGCAGCCGGTAGCCTGAACCTAGTTGATGTGGATGTGATCAATGACTTGGCCCTCGTGCAAGTTAATAGCCAGACCAATAGTCAAGCCAGTAGCCAAATCGCTGCGGTGCTGCCTCTGGCAGCAGCTGAGCCGGCTATAGGTGTGCCAGTCTATGCCCTGGGCAACCCCCTTGATTTAGGGTTAACCGTGGTGCCTGGAACCTACAATGGCATCAATCAAAACAGCTACCACCCGCGAGTGCATTTCACCGGTTCACTCAACTCGGGAATGAGTGGCGGGCCAACCCTCAATCAAGACGGCGAAGTAGTAGGCATCAATGTTTCCACCGCAGGCAATCAGGTGAGTTTTCTGGTGCCTGTTACCGCGTTACAGCAGTTGATCGCCGAGCATCAATTGCGCGGGCAGGGCGTCGACAATATGGAGCTGCGAATCGGCCAACAGCTGCTCGCCGATCAGGATAAAAAGTTTGCCAAGCTGTTGGCGCTCGACTGGCCGACCATTGCTCTGGGTGAAGCCTCAGTGGTCAATGAGTTATCGCCCTTTTTCAGATGTTGGGGCGGGTCTAATAGCAGTTCTGATAATGCTCAATTGCTCAACGCCGATCGCACCTGTCGCAGTGAAGATAATATTTATCTCAACGGAAAATTTAACAGCGGTGTGATTGAGCATCAGTTCTTTTGGCTGGAGGCAGACAAACTTAATACCCTGCAGTTTTACGCCTACTATCAACGCTTATTTAGTGATTTTGCCCCGGGCAATATGGCCCGTAAAAAAGATGTGGGTGGCTATCAGTGCGATACCGAATTTGTCGCAGTGAATAATCTCGAGGCAGAGCCCCAGCGCAAAACCAAGGCTGTATTTTGTGCCCGAGCTTACAAAGACTATCCCCAGCTCTACGATGTGTTGTTTTTACAGGGCACCGTGGATGATTCCCGGGCTGCGTTTATCAGTCACTTCACGCTTGCCGGTGTCAGTAGGGATAACGCCAAGGCCTATGCGCGCAAGTTTATGGGGGTGGCGCAATGGCGATAATTATTGAACTGCTGGGTTGGGGTGGCAAACGTCAGCGTTACTTCAGGGTCGAGAATAGCTCGGTCACTATTGGTCGCGGCTATCAGAATGATGTGGTTCTCGATGACGCCCATATTTCACCGAACCATCTGCGCCTGGATGCAGTTAACGGTGGTTGGCAGCTGACTGATCTAGCGAGTCTTAATGGTGTCGAGATTACTAAAAACACCGCTTCGCCTGTCTCTGAGTTAGGGGCGTCCGATTCAATAGCATTCCTCGGCGAAGGGGCAGAGATAAAACTTGGCCGCACTAGGCTGAGAATCGTATCTGAGAGTCATCCAGTGGATGCCGCTAAAGAGCTTCATCACCTAGAGCAGGATGCCAGCAAGTTAAATCGGTTTTCTATCTGGCTGCCACTATTTCTAATTAGTTTAGTGGTGGAAATTGCCGCGTTGTATTTCAATAGCTTTGTTGAGTGGCAGTGGAAAAATGTCTTCTCAACGATTCTTAGTACTCAGGCAGTGCTGCTATTTTTTGCCCTATTCTGGAGCGCGCTGGGTCGTTTTTTACGCAGTGAGAGTCAGTTTTTAAGTCACTACTGTTTAATCTTGCTCGCCGGTTTGGTCTACTCCCTGGCAGATTGGCTGATTGGGATACTGGGGTATAACGCCGGTACTCAGACGGTGGCAATGATTCTGTCGCCCTTAAATGCGTTGCTGCTTTTGGCGCTATTACTCTCAGCTAATTTCGCTCTGGCGACAAACATGTTGCCGCGCCAGCGCTGGATTTCCTCCCTTGGCTTTGTAATGTTGATCATTGTTGTTAGTATCACCGCCCAGATGAGAGGCTGGGGTGAGTTTTCTCCCTACCCCGATTATTTCTCTGGTCTTGGTGTCCCTGCGCTACAGTTTTCTGGTGCCGAATCTGCTGATGATTTTATCGCCAGTTTCGATGATGTTTTTGCTGCAGCTGATGGCAGTGCACTCGACTAGCTGAAGATATGAGAGCGGTTAAACGATAGAAAAATACACGCCGTGGTTAAGCGGCAAAAAATAATAATAGGGATTCATCGTGGAAGCATTTGTTAACTATCTCAATGGCATTATCTGGAGTTCAGCGCTGATCTATCTGTGTCTTGGAACCGGGCTCTACTTTTCACTGCGCACGCGCTTTCTTCAAGTTCGCCACTTTGGCCATATGTTAAAAATCATGCGCGAAGGCAAGAGCTCCGAGGCCGGTGTTTCATCGTTTCAGGCGTTGACCATGTCGCTCTCTGGACGGGTCGGCACAGGTAATATAGCCGGCGTCGCAACCGCCATCGCCATTGGCGGCCCGGGTGCCGTTTTTTGGATGTGGACCGTAGCCTTTCTCGGGGCATCCACCGCCTATATAGAAGCCACTCTGGCACAGATTTATAAAGAGCTAGATGACAACGGCAGCTACCGCGGTGGCCCAGCCTATTACATTGAAAAAGCCATGGGCCAAAAATGGTATGCCTGGACCTTTGCTGTAGCGACTATTATTGCCATGGGCTTCTGTCTGCCGGGTATTCAGGCCAACAGTATTGTTGCCGCCATGAACAATGCCTGGGAGATTCCAGCGCTGGTGACGGCTTCTGTGCTGGCCCTCGGCCTGGCGATGATTGTTGTCGGTGGCGTCAAGCGCATTGCCCACTTCGCTCAGGTGGTGGTGCCGCTGATGGCCGCTGGGTATATTCTTATCGCCTTTACCGTGGTGTTTATCAATATCGATATGGTGCCCACAGTCACCAAATTAATTATCAATAGTGCCTTTGGTCTCGATGCAGGTTATGGCGCCATTATAGGTATGGCCGTGGCCTGGGGTGTTAAGCGCGGCGTTTACTCCAACGAAGCGGGACAGGGCAGTGGTCCTCATCCGGCTGCGGCAGCAGAAGTCTCCCATCCGGCCAAGCAGGGTTTGGTGCAGGCCTTTTCGGTTTACGTGGATACGCTGTTAATTTGTTCAGCGACCGCCTTTATGATTCTGTTGACCGGTCTCTACAATGTTGAGGGTGCCGACGGCACCTACCTCTATCAGGGTCTGCCCGGTATCGATGTGGGTCCAGCCTATGTGCAGGCAGCCTTTGATACAGTGATGCCAGGCTTTGGTAGCAGCGTGCTGGCAATAGCGCTGCTGTTTTTCGCCTTCACCACCATTGTTGCCTACTACTATATTGCCGAAACCAACGTGATGTTTATCAACCGCAAGGTTCATCGTCCATGGTTGGCCAATCTGCTGAAAGTACTGGTGCTTACATCTGTGATGTACGGCGGTTTAAAGAGCGCCGATCTGGCTTGGGCACTGGGTGATGTGGGTGTAGGGCTTATGGCTTGGTTGAATATTGTTGCGATCATAATCTTGCAGCGGCCCGCTCTGGTGGCGCTCAAAGATTATGAGCAGCAGTTGGATGCGGGTGTAGATCCGAGTTTTGATCCAGAGGCTTTGGGTATTGAAAAAGCTGACTTCTGGGTGGATAGAAAGAACGCCCAGAGTCAGTAGTGACTAATGCGGGTAACTGAATAGCCTCTACTAACGGGCTTTTCAGTTACGGCCTATTCACGTACAGGCTATTCAGCCTCAGCGTCGGCCTCAAGGGGCCAGCCGCCAAGATCTTTCCAACGATTCACAATACCGCAGAACAACTCTGCAGTTTTCACTGCGTCATAAAGGGCGCTGTGAGCACTTTTATTATCAAAATCCATCTTCGCTGCCTGGCAGGCTTTGGCCAATACGGTTTGACCATAGGCGAGACCGGCGAGAGTAGAGGTGTCGAAACAGGAAAAGGGATGAAACGGGTTGCGTTTAATCTGGTTTCGATTCACCGCTGCGTTAACAAAACCCAGATCAAAATGGGCGTTATGCGCCACCATCACTGAACGAGTGCAGCCCGTTGCGCTGATTTCATGGCGAATAGGTCGAAAGATATCCCGCAATGCTTCACTCTCTTCCTCCGGCATACGCTCGGGATCGTAGATATCAATACCGGTAAATTCCAACGCCGCTTTTTCAACTATAGCGCCGGGGAAGGGATCGACATTTTTACTGTGCGTCTCTTTAATTTGAATATTGCCCTGAGCATCCATCTCCAGAATCACCGCAGCAATTTCCAACAGTGCGTCGGTGCGAGAATTAAAGCCACCGGTTTCAACGTCTACTACAACTGGCAAAAACCCACGAAATCGCTCGGCGATATTATTCGTAGACGCGTCATTATCCAATTCATTGATGATCTGCGACATATCCATTAGTGGTCCATTTTCCAATTCAGAGTGGTACCAGCGCCGAGAGGAATCAGTTGCGAATCGTCAAACGGAATTGCTGCGGGCAGCTGCCAGGGTTGGCGTAATAAGGTAATGCTTGTGGTGTTTCTCGGCAGGCCATAAAAGTCTGCACCGTACTTGCTGGCAAAGCCCTCAAGCTTATCCAGCGCACCGGCCTCTTCAAAGGCCTGAGCATAGAGTTCAATGGCTGCGTGATGGCTAAAACAGCCAGCACAGCCACAGGCACTCTCTTTCTTGTCCTGGGCATGGGGCGCAGAATCAGTACCCAAAAAGAACTTCGGGCTGCCGCTAGTGGCGGCCTTAATCAGCGCATGTTGATGAATATCGCGCTTCAAAATCGGCAGACAAAACAGATGCGGTCTAATGCCCCCAACCAGCATATGGTTGCGGTTATAGAGCAGATGCTGAGGAGTAATGGTCGCGGCCACATTGTCACCGGCTGCGGCAACAAACTCTGCTGCTTCAAGGGTCGTAATATGCTCAAAGATAATTTTTAACTTGGGGTAGTGCTGAACCAAGCCGCGCAGATGACGCTCGATAAACACCGCTTCGCGATCAAAGATATCAATATCGCCGGCCGTGACTTCACCGTGCAACTGCAACACCATGCCCACTTCCTGCATGGTGGCAAGCACCTTCTGGATATTATTAAGACTGGTAACGCCGGAATCCGAATTGGTTGTAGCCCCTGCCGGATAATACTTGCAGCCATGGATAAATCCACATGCCTTCGCCGCGCGAATTTCATCGGCGGTGGTGTTATCCGTGAGATAGAGAACCATTAATGGCTCCCAGGTCGATCCTGCAGGGCGTTGGGCCAAAATGCGTTCGCGGTACGCGCCGACCTGAGCCACAGTGGTCGCCGGGGGCATTAGGTTGGGCATAATAATACCGCGACCAAAGCCTCTGGCAGCAGCCGGCACGGTCGCTTCCAGCATACTGTTGTCGCGCAGATGCAGGTGCCAATCGTCGGGTTGTATTAGAGTAATTTTGTCCATTGAAGCCGTATCCACTGTTATCGGTGAATGCTACCGGAAACAGTGGTGTCATGACAGGTTTTGTGAAAAAGTGTGAGTAAAAAATGGGCAACAGATGAAGATAACGTTACTCAGTAACCGCGATTTGCCAAGTCATGTGGCGTTGAGCCTTCTAATCAAGGGTTTGTCCGGCCATCAGCTGTCGATTTTTCTGTCTGAAAGGGTCGGCGCTGATAAACTATTGCCAGAGCCGTTAATGGATCTGGCAGCCTTTGAACAGCGACTGCTTAAGGATGGTCGTCCGAGCTTTGAAGCGTTATCCGAGAGCGCCGGTTGTCCGTTGCAGGGATTTGCCGATTTGGATAACAGGGTTAATAGCACTGCAGGCATCGCGCGAATTACCGCGACTGAGCCAGAGCTTATTATATCAGTGCGCTTTGGTTTGATTATCCGCGAAGCAGTTATCGCCATTCCCAAACAGGGCGTAATCAATCTGCATTCCGGATTGCTGCCCGATTACCGCGGCGTGATGGCGACCTTTAGAGCTATGCAAAATAACGACCCTGAGATTGCATCGACACTGCACTTTATTCAAGACGGCGGCATTGATAATGGCGATATTATTTCTGTCTCGGCAATTCCTTTAAATCGGCATCACTCGTACCTACTCAATGTCATCAATCTCTACGCGGGCGGTTGTCAGCAGATACTCAATTCCGTGGCTGCACTTACCGCGGGGCAGAGTTTGGCTGCGCATCCGCAAGAGCAAGCCGCAGGCTATTACAGTTTCCCCAGCCAGTCGGAAATCGACGGTTTTTTGACCGCAGGAGGGCGGCTCTACGATGAGGCCGAGATTACTGCGCTTAACCAATACTAAAATAGCTAGTCTTAGGGTAAAATCCGCGCCTCGTTTTCTCCAGTAAAGGATCTTATTTCGTGGCAGACGTTAAAAAAGTAGTTTTAGCCTATTCAGGCGGTTTGGATACTTCAGTTATTGTTAAGTGGCTGCAGGAAGAATATAACTGCGAAGTGGTCACCTTCACAGCCGATATCGGTCAGGGTGAAGAAGTCGAACCCGCTCGCGCCAAGGCTGAAGCCCTGGGCGTCAAAGAAATTTACATAGATGATCTGCGCGAAGAATATGCTCGCGATTTTGTCTTCCCCATGTTCCGCGCCAACACCATCTACGAAGGTGAGTATTTGCTGGGTACTTCTATTGCCCGTCCATTGATCGCTAAGCGACTGATTGAAATCGCCAACGAAACCGGTGCCGATACTATTTCTCATGGTGCGACGGGCAAGGGCAATGATCAGGTGCGTTTTGAGCTGGGTGCCTATGCCCTGAAACCGGGCATTAAAGTGATTGCCCCATGGCGTGAGTGGGATCTGAATTCCCGTGACAAGTTAATGGAATACTGTGAGACCCACAATATTCCGGTAGAGATGAAGCGCGGTAAAAAGTCGCCGTTCTCTATGGATGCCAATCTGCTGCATATCTCTTATGAGGGTGGCAATTTGGAAGATCCTTGGTCAGAAGCTGAAGATGATATGTGGCGCTGGACTGTTGCGCCAGAGCAAGCGCCTGACGAAGCAACCTATATGGATATCCGCTACGAGAAGGGCGATATTGCTGCTATTGATGGCGTGGCCATGTCTGCGGCGACTGTGATTGAGCATTTAAATAAAGTGGCCGGTGCCAATGGCGTGGGTCGTTTGGATATTGTTGAGAACCGCTACGTGGGTATGAAATCACGCGGCTGTTACGAGACTCCAGCGGGCACGGTAATGATGAAGGCGCACCGCGCGATTGAGTCAATTACTCTGGACCGCGAAGTGGCGCATATGAAAGACGAGCTGATGCCCAAGTATGCCAAGTTGATTTACAACGGTTACTGGTGGGCCCCGGAGCGTTTGATGCTGCAGGCTGCGATTGACCAGACTCAGGATGTGGTTAATGGTGATGTGCGCATCAAGCTGTATAAAGGTAGTGTGAGTGTTGTGGGTCGTCAGTCTGCTGACAGCCTGTTCGATGCCAATATAGCGACCTTTGATGACGATGGCGGTGCCTATAATCAGGCCGACGCTGAAGGCTTTATTAAGCTTAATGCGCTGCGTTTGCGTATTGCTGCCAATAAAGGCCGCGATATTATCTAGTGTCTAATGAGTTTCTAAGTCGAGCTGTTAATTAGAACTGTTAATTAGAGCTGGTATAGCACCATCCTAAAAATCTCTGTCGCCTTCTCTGGTGGCAGAGATTTTTTGTTATTGATCCAGATCAAAGTGATTTAAAACCCCCTTATT
>CAWLBR010000101.1:0-8561 GCA_963855085.1 Gammaproteobacteria bacterium | reverse complement strand
AATACTGTTTTATCCGTCGTCTTTCTACTGGTTGCCCTCGGACTTCTGTGCCGACCACTGGTCAACCGTTTCGCTCAACGCTTATTGTCCATGCCATCCTGGCGTCCCTTTGTCTGGCTCAATCTGGCCATCGGCATCAGTCTTATGCTCTGGAGTATTTCAGTTCCTGACTGGTCACAGCAGGTGGAGTGGGTAGTGCTATTTTTTGTGGGTGCTATTGGCGTGCTGAAAGGTCTGAGTCTCTGGGCTGTGCCTGACTGGTCTCGGTCTCTCACAGAAAAGTTTCTCGCCAATTACTGGCGCTGTGCGCTGCCCCTATCGCTATTTTATTTCCTGCTGTCGCTGGTTATTTTTTGTCTTGATTAGATTACTCGCCAATTAAGCCTTAAGGGCTTGTGACCACCAGATAGCACACCAGCTCCTTCTTGCCACAGTTTTCGATCGCGTGGGATAGGTCTGCACGATAGTGCGCCGAATCACCTTCGCTCAGCTCAGTGCAGTTGTCCCCCGAGATTAACTTGGCTCGGCCACTGGTAATGGTCAGCAGTTCTTTGGTGCCCTCATAGTGAGGTGCGCTGGCCAAACTGGCTCCGGCGGCGATACGCAACTCATAGAACTCAATACTCTTTTCCATATGCAGCGGCGACAGAGTACGAATCTGGCACTCTTTGTCGTTGCGAAAGAAATTGCTCTTATCCTCACCGTGAACCACTTCGATAGTCGACGACTGCCAAGCCTGATCTACTAGCTCACCTATACTCATGCCAAAGGCCTGAGCGATGCGGAAGGTCACAGTCAAAGTAGGGTTGGCCTGACCGCGCTCGATCTGGCTCAACATTGAGCGGCTGACACCGGAAGCGGCAGCCAGCTGATCTAAGGTCAGCTTATTTTTCTTTCGCAGTGTGGTGACTCTGCTGGAGAGTGCCTGACTGGCGGGATCACTGTCCTGATTGGCATTGCTCATAGGTTACCTCTAGACGGCCTTAATAAAGTGAAATCACTATACAGGATTTATATCTTGCATAAAGGAATTAATGATTCTACGATACGGGAATAATTTCTTATATATTGTTAATCATGATAAATAGCACTGCAGGGAAAGAGCACCATGAAAGCATTAGTTAAAAGGAACGCTAGCGTCGGCCTCTGGTTGGAAGATGTGCCGGAACCAGAAATGGGTATCAACGACGTCCTGATCAAAATCAAACGCACTGCCATCTGCGGCACCGACATGCATATCTACAACTGGGACAATTGGGCTCAGACAACCATTCCTGTGCCCATGGTCGTGGGTCATGAGTTTGTTGGCGAGATTGTCGATGTGGGTTCCAACGTCAATGACTTTCATCCCGGGCAAATTGTCTCGGGGGAGGGCCATGTAGTCTGTGGTCGCTGCCGCAACTGTCTCGCCGGTCGCCGTCATCTTTGTGCTCACACTAGTGGTATAGGAGTGGATCGCCCCGGTGCCTTTGCTGAATATCTGGCTCTGCCGATGTCTAATGTCTGGGAGCATCGCGCTGATATAGATTTGGATGTTGCCGCACTGTTTGATCCCCTGGGTAACGCAGTGCACACCGCGCTGCAATACGATCTACTAGGGGAAGATGTGCTGATTACCGGCGCCGGACCCATCGGCGCTATGGCCGCGGCAGTCTGCCGTCACGCTGGCGCGCGTAATGTAGTGATTACCGATATCAATCCCCAGCGCCTCGAACTGGCGAAAAAACTCGGCGCCACCTGCACCGTTGACGTACGCACCGAAAAGCTCGCCGATGTGCAGCGCGCACTGGGCATGTCTGAAGGCTTCGACGTGGGCTTGGAAATGTCTGGCAATCCCGCCGGATTTCGCGATCTGCTGAGCAATATGTGTCACGGCGGAAAAGTGGCGATGCTCGGTATTCCCGCCGAAGAAGTGGCCATCGATTGGAGTCTGGTGATCTTTAATATGCTCACCCTGAAAGGTATCTATGGCCGGGAGATGTATGAAACCTGGTACAAAATGTCGGTGATGATCGAGAGCGGCTTAGATATCTCCTCAGTCATCACCCACCGCATGCACTACACCGATTTCCAAAAGGGCTTTGACGCCATGAACGCCGGAGAGGCGAGCAAGGTAATTTTAAACTGGGAATAATCGGCATCAAGACTGACTAAGGATTAAAGGAGCAATTATGTACGGCAAATTTCAAGACCATCTGCAAGCCGAACTACAGCAGATTGAAGACAGCGGTTTAACCAAAAACGAACGCCAAATCACCTCGCCTCAGGGCGCTAGGGTCTCAGTTAACAGTGGCGCACCGGTGCTCAATCTCTGCGCCAACAATTATCTGGGCCTGGCTCAGCACCCAGAAGTGCAGGCCGCGGCCGTCCGTGGACTTGAGGAGTGGGGTTATGGCATGGCCTCGGTACGGTTTATCTGTGGTACCCAGACCATTCACAAGCAGCTAGAAAATGACCTCAGTGCCTTTGTTGGCAGTGAAGCGACCATTCTCTATCCCTCCTGTTTCGACGCCAATGCCGGGCTGTTTGAGACTCTGTTAGGGCCCGAGGATGCGGTAATCTCCGATGAGTTGAATCACGCTAGTATTATCGACGGGGTACGCCTCTGTAAGGCTGCACGCTATCGCTACCGCAACTCGGATATGGCCGATTTGGAAAGCCAGCTTCAGGCGGCAGACAAGGCCGGAGCGCGGTTCAAGCTGATCACCACGGACGGTGTCTTCTCTATGGACGGCACTATCGCCAAATTAGATGAGATCTGTGATCTGGCGGATAAGTACGGTGCTCTGGTGCACTTTGATGACTGCCATGCCAGCGGCTTTGTCGGCGCCAATGGTCGTGGCACTCACGAACACCACGGCTGTATCGATCGGGTAGATATTATTACCGGCACCCTAGGTAAAGCATTGGGTGGCGGCAGTGGCGGCTTTACCAGTGCCCGACAGGAGGTGGTGGATCTGTTACGTCAGCGTTCACGTCCTTATCTTTTCTCTAATACAGTTGCGCCGCCAGTAGTTGCTGGAGCCATAAAGGCACTGCAGCTGGTGACTGAATCCAATCAGCTGCAACAGCGACTTATGGACAATACCACGTTTTTTCGCGATGGCATGGAAACCTTAGGGTTCCGATTGTTGCCTGGTGAACATCCGATCGTTCCGGTGATGCTGGATGATGCGGCACTGGCCGCCAAATTTGCTGAGAGAATGCTCGCCCATGGCGTCTATGTGGTGGCCTTTTCCTATCCTGTGGTGGCTCATGGCAAGGCGCGTATTCGCACCCAGATGTCAGCGGCTCACAGCAGAGATGATATTGAATTGGCCCTGGAGGCTTTTGCTACAGTGAAAAAAGAGTTGGGTATCTAACTTATTTTAGGACGGGGCACTTATTTCGGGGCCGGGCGCATATCTCAGGGCGGGGAAGAGGAATAAAAAAGGACGGGCAAGCCCGTCCTTTTTTATAACTACAGAGCCCTAAACTGGGCTGTGCATAAGACAACTTCTAAAAACTAGAAGCTTTTTCGTGCAGTTATACCAAACGTGCGAGGCTGGTTTGGATAAATATTAAAGCTTCCTTCCTGCGCTGGCGTTGGGAAACCACTGGTCATATATTCGTCATTAGTGACATTGCGCGCCCAGATAGATAGGTTTAAGCCACTTGGTGTGTTCATACCCGCACTCAGGTTAAGAGAGCCGATTTCACGCGTAGCTATAGCTGCAACAGCTGGCGGGAGATTATCGACGATTGTAACTTCATCTGCATATTGATAATCAGCACGAGCATAGGCGTCATTATTACCTACGCGGAAATCATAGAGAGCCGACAAAGATAAGCTCACTTCATGAATTCCCGCAGGCTTAGCGCCTGACAAATCTGCGCCGTCAAAGCCGCCACCGACGAACTCATCATAGAGTGGATCCAACAATGTGCCTGCAAAACCTAACCTAAGTGATTCTACTGGGTAGTAGACTAGATCGAATTCAACTCCCTTGGTAGATTGCATTCCTGCATTGCGGAGCTCAAAACCGGTGCCGTTAAAAATAGACGACTGGAACCCCTTGATGGTTTGATCAAATAGCGCCATATTGAAAGAACCACGCTCAAACACTGCCTTTAGACCCAACTCATAGACTTCTGATTCTTCAGGGTCTGCAAAGCGTGAACCTGCTGACAGATTAGGTGCGTTGGTCGTCAATCCTGCTGCTACTAATGCTGCTAAGTCAGCGGCATTAGGACCTGAGTCCCGTGACAAATTCCAAGAACTTGCCTTGAAACCGGTGGCGTAGCTTCCGTAGATATTGATGTTATCGTTTAGGTCATAAGCTAAACGAAGAGTGTAGGTCGTATCACTGTCATCACTGGTATTATCTTCAACTGTGTTTGGAAGGTTGACCACGGGTGGCAACGTACCTTGTAGGACGGACAAACCTCCTACGAAAGCTGCTGGTACAGCGGCAAAGACGTTGGTGTTAACTTGACTGACCGTAACTTCTTTTTCAGCCTGAGTGTAGTTAAAGCCCGCAGTTAAGGTTAGCTGCTCATTTAACTGCAGGTCAAACTGACCAAATATTGAAGTTGATTGATCTTCTTGGCTAAAGGAATCTTGCGCACCAGTACCATTAGCAAAGAACGTCCCTGCAGGTAATCCAATTCCTGCTTCAACGGCACCAAGAGCACCTGGAAAACCCAAGCCAGCAACTAACGTATCAAAATAGTTTCGCGCCTGTGGCCCCCACATAACCTCAGAGGTATAGTCCACTGACTCATCAAAGTAAAAGGCTCCGACCATCCAGCTTAAATCGCCATCACCCGTTGAGGTCAGTCGAATTTCCTGACTAAATGTGTCTACGTTTAGGTCGTTGGGACTGGTTTGAGTTAAGGGGGCGCTGGTAAAGTCAATATCGAGAGCCTCAAATGTGTCACTGAAGCGCTGAGAGGTAATCGACGTTAGGACAAAACTCCCATAATCGACATCAATTTGGGCCGAGATACCACCGTTTTCAACCTCATTAAAGGGGTCAATGTCTGCAGCTATGCGGTAGGCGAAGGGTTGCTCGGGCACCAGTTCACCACCAAGAAGACCGATTACTGCTCCAGTAGGGCCGTTAACCAAGTTTGACACACCACAGCAGACTTCATCTATGCTGTCGTAATCGGCAATTATACGCACCTCAGTGCTGTCAGTTGGTGTCCATGACACCTGACCGCGAACACCCCAGCGCTCTCTTTCATTCATGGCAGCGCCGCCAGCTACGTTGGTAAAGTAACCATCGCGCTGGGTCATATTAGCCGATACGTCGAAGCTCAGATCTTCAGAAATTGCGCTTTCAAATAACGCCTTGGTATTTTTATAGCCCATGTTGCCGAGACTAGCTTCAATGTAGCCACCAGTCTCACCAGAAGGCTTAGGTGTAATAATACTGATTACGCCAGCGGAGGCGTTCTTGCCAAACAGAATGCTCTGTGGGCCACTAAGGACTTCGACGCGCTCTAAACGTGGTAGGTCAGAAATTGATGAGCCAGCGCGTGAACGATAGACACCATCAATAAACACACCAACTGAAGGCTCTATACCTTCGTTATTTGAGCCGTTACCAAAACCACGAATTGCGAAGGAAGTGTTGGTGGATGACTGCAATTGAGATACCCGCAAGGTAGGCACAACACTTTGCAGATCAATAATGTCTTGGATTGCGGCTTTTGAAATAGTATCGCCAGTAGTCACTGTGACTGACACTGCAATATCTTGCAGAGTTTGTTCGCGTTTGTTGGCCGTTACAATTATTTCTTCGATTGCTGCTTGCGCCATGCTGCCGGCAAAAATACTCGCCACTGCAAGTGCCAAGCACGATTTCTGTGCACGTATAAGCTTCATGATTTCCCCTTTGATTTATCGAATAGTCACATATGCATGTGACCTTATTATTATTTCTTAGAATCCTCATTCCAATCTACGGCGCGCATTGTGATTGATTTGTTTATGGATCTTTGAATACTCTAAGAGTTATATCCCTATAAAGCAACTTTTTTTGCCAGTGCCTACATGTTCTATGACTACCTTCATTGGGGGGGGTGGGCAGGCTCTTTTTCAATGTCGATGGTGCTATGGTGAGCGTTGAACTGTTTTGCTGCCGCGGATTAAGCGCAGCTGATAAAGCGGACAGAAGATCTGAGGGATTGGGTCTATAGTTACAGTTTTGGTCTGCGCCCTAAAGCGCACTTTGAGATACAAAAGGACAGTAGTCACCATGGCAATTAGCACCTTTGATTTATTTACCGTTGGCATTGGGCCATCTAGCTCCCACACCGTGGGTCCCATGCGCGCGGCACTTCAATTCGTTGAAGCTCTCGCTGATAGCGGTCGCATGACTGAGGTCACCCGAGTACAGGCAGAGATGTACGGCTCACTGGGTGCCACCGGTAAGGGCCACGGCACTGCCAAGGCAGTGTTGTTAGGTCTCGAAGGGGATCAGCCTGAATCTGTTGATGTGCCTTCTATTGCAGAGCGTGTCGCGGCGATTCGGGAGGGTGGATTGATTACATTGTTGGGCAACCGATCTGATAGCCATCGCATCGGCTTTAATGACAAGACCGATGTCGTCTTGCATCGCAAGAAAACCCTATCCTTTCATTCCAACGGTATGATCTTTACCGCCTTTAATAGCAACGCTGAAGTGGTTGCCAGTAAGACCTACTTTTCTGTGGGCGGTGGTTTTGTGGTGGATGAGAGTGCCTCGGATCAGGATTTTCTGGTGGAGGATAGCAGCACTATTCCCTATCCCTTTGACTCGGGCAAACAGCTGCTGACCCTCTGTGAAGAGCACAGCATGAGTATCTCCCAGCTTATGATGGAGAATGAAAAGACCTGGCGCAGTGAACAGCAGGTACGTGACGGACTGTTAAACCTCTGGTCGGTAATGCAGTCCTGTGTCGCCAATGGCATAAGCAATGGCGGTATTTTGCCCGGCGGTCTCAATGTGCGCCGCCGTGCCAAAGAATTGCATCAGCAATTGTTGAGCCGCCCTGAGGCAGCTATGTCAGATCCCCTCTCGGTACTGGATTGGGTCACGCTCTACGCTCTTGCCGTGAATGAAGAAAACGCTGCCGGTGGTCGAGTGGTGACTGCGCCAACTAATGGCGCGGCGGGCATTATCCCAGCGGTGCTGCACTACTATATGCGCTTTGTACCCACGGCCACTGCCGAGGGCGTGGTGAGATTTTTACTCACCGCCGCAGCCATTGGCATGCTGTATAAATTGAATGCCTCTATCAGTGGTGCTGAAGTGGGCTGTCAGGGGGAGGTGGGTTCTGCCTGCTCCATGGCTGCTGGTGCTTTGGCCGAAGTGATGGGCGGCACCCCAGCTCAGGTAGAAAATGCTGCTGAAATTGGTATGGAACACAACCTGGGTCTGACCTGTGATCCCATTGGCGGTCTGGTACAGGTACCCTGTATTGAGCGCAATGCCATGGGTTCGGTGAAGGCGATTCACGCCGCACGAATAGCTATGCGCGGTGATGGTGCACACTTTGTGTCACTGGATAAGGTAATTGAGACAATGCGCAAAACCGGCAAGGACATGCATGTGCGCTACAAGGAAACATCTAGAGGTGGCTTGGCAACCAATGTACTTGAGGTGCCAGTCAATATTGTTGAATGTTAAGTCTAACCTTCACTAACCTGAGATAGCCCTCAGGTTAGTGAAGCGAGCTGTGAACAGCGAAGCCTTAGTCGATCAAATCATACTGCTCAGCAAGAATGGCAATAATCTCCGCTTTCGGATCTTCCGGCAGAGTGATTTTCTCCCCAGTGATCTTTTCCGCAATACCAGTGTAAGTTTCAGATACCGACATCAACACAGATTCCGGCAACAGGTTATCTTGCGCCAGAGCAGTGCGCTCAGGCATACGGTTTTTATTCAGCAGAATATCCGGATCAGGAAAGTGGTTGAGCAGCAGTTGGCGGAATCCCTCTTTAGAATTCTCAACAATCTTGCCGTCGGCATAGCTGGCACTATCCCAGATACGCGATGAATCAGGAGTACCCACCTCATCCATATAAATCAGTTTTTCATTGTTCTGCTTGTCGCGCACATAGCCAAATTCAAATTTGGTGTCGACAAAGGTCTGGCCAATTTCTGCCAGTGAATCACTGATCAGATCAAAGCCTTCACCGAGCAGCTTTTCATAGACATTGATGTCTTCGACATTGCGGAACTTAAAGCTGACATAGTTATTTTCGATATCGGCACGGGACACATTCACGTCATCCGCTTCCGGAACACCGGGAATGCCAGTGAGAATACCTTTAGTAGAGGGGGTAATCAGCAGCTCGGGTAAACGCTGATCTTTCTGCAAACCATCTGGCAGTTCGATACCGCAGAAGTTGCGCTCGCCCTTGCTGTAGGCGCGCCACATAGAGCCGGTGATATATTGACGGCAGATGGCTTCGATCATCACCGGCTTGGCTTTTTGTACAATCCACACCAATGGATGGGGAACATCCAAAATATGGCTGTCGGCCAGCCCCTGCTCGCGGAACAGTTTAAACCAGTGATTGGAAATCG
>CAWLBR010000100.1:0-8585 GCA_963855085.1 Gammaproteobacteria bacterium | reverse complement strand
GAATGAGCCTCAAGTCGCTTCAGCAGCGTATCACCCATGGCAACTGACGGAGTCAGGAAACCACCGGCACGATCTTCTTTCTTAATATCCAGTGCCAAACAGAGTCCTGCCTGCCCGAGCATTTTCGCCGTTGAGCCGTAACCGGGATCGCGGTCGCCAGTCACTTTTACAGTAAGCTGATTACCCTGGTCATCACGGCCGTGAACACGCACATCAAAATAGCCATTCAACTGTGCTTCTGGGCTGGGACCTTCACCAGGAGCTGGCAGAACAAACTTTTCCAACAGGGCTCTGGTGGGGCTGAAATAGAGACCTACACCCAGCATGCCAAAGGCCACTGTCGACATCAGGGCGCCAATGCGTCCCTTTAAACCCTTACCTGTAAGCATGCCTTCGCTGTAAGAGAAATTGCGACCATAGGCCATACCGAGCAGGGCGTTGGAGTGCAGCACTACACGGGAATTAATGGCTTCCATAACAAAGGGTGCAGTCCAGCAGTTAAAGTCTGTATCAAATTCCGGGCCGGAAACCGTCTTGGCGCGAATGCTGTATTGATGATCGCTGCCGCATAAGAGGTAGGGGTTACCCATTTTCTTGCGCATTTTTGGATCAGCTTTGGCTGCTTTTAGGGCTTCGATCATGCTCGCGATAGTGCCGCCTGATGCGCCGCCTTTCATGGCTTTAACACGCAGTTTGGCGTGGGGCAGGGGATGACCAAATTTTGTCTGGGCGCGCTGTTGCATGGCAAAGACACCCATATCCGAGGGGATGGAGTCAAAGCCACAGCAGTTGACTATACGAGCGCCGCTGGCTTCTGCGGCCTGGTTGTATTTGTCTTTCATCTGCCCGATCCAGTGGGCTTCACCGGTCAGGTCGGTGTAATCGGTTCCGGTTTCTGCACAGGTTTTGATCAGCAGTTCGCCATACAAGGCATAGGGCCCAACAGTGGAGATAACCACTCGGGTTTGGCTGCACATTGCCTGCAGTGAGGCTTCGTCGTGGGAGTCGGCAATGATTACAGGCAGTTCACTGGCTACGGTGCCGAGGGAGTCTTTTAATGTCGCAAGTTTTGATTCTGAGCGGGAGGCGATCGCCCAGGAGATGTCGCTGTTGACGCCTAGGGTGTCGACTAAATAGTGGGTTAGAATTTGGCCGACAAAACTGGTGGCGCCGAAAACGATCAGATCATAGGGTTTGCTGGATACTTCGCTAATAGACATAGGTTATTATTCTTATAGTTGGATAAGGTTATTTTTTAGATAGTTCGCGGAGCGGCTGTGCCCACAAAGTTACCCATTTTATATTCTTTTCGTCGCTGCCCCTATGCAATGCGGGCACGGATGGCTCTGTTGTACGCGAGTATAAACCTAGAGCTGCGTGAAGTCCTGTTGAAAGCCAAACCTGAAAAAATGTTGGCTATTTCATCTAAGGGCACAGTGCCTGTGCTGGAACTTGCGGATGCCAGAGTGCTGGATGAGAGTTATGACATTATTCGTTGGGCGCTGGAGCAGAGTGATCCTCAGAATTGGTTGAGCGCCGACCTTGATTCGGCGATCAGTGATTTGATCGCCCGCAATGACGGCCAATTTAAAACCGACCTAGATCACTACAAGTATTGGGAGCGCTTTCCTGCTGAATCTCAAGAACAGTATCGTGGTCGCGGTGAATTGTTTCTCGCCGAGCTGGAAGTTCTACTGACGAGACAGCCCTATCTGCTGGCAGAGCGAATAACCCTCGCTGATATAGCTCTGTTCCCCTTTATTCGCCAGTTCGCCTATGTGGATAAAGACTGGTTTGATCAATCGCCCTACCCAAAGCTGCGCGCTTGGTTAGAGCAGCTGCTGATGTCTGAACTGTTTTTGGCTGCCATGAAAAAATCCCCGCCCTGGCAGGACGGGGACTCTCCGATTGGTCTTTAGCGAGTGCACTTTTAGCGAGTGTTCCCTAACGACTAATCCCAATCTATCACTACTTTTACCCGCGCCTCTTCAGGTGCTTCTGGTGATGGCTCGCCCAGTTTAAAGCGCAAACCCACCTCCGGAATATTGGCGCCGCCAAAGGGCAGTTTTGGATTTTGGTAGCGGTTCGGTCGTGCATCGGAAAACTCACTGACTGGCGGGTAGGCTTCACTGCTCTGTTCAACCAAGCGATCGCCATCGATGGAGTACACCGAGCTGCCCTTGGCAAAGCTCTCCATAGCAAAGGGGGCATCACCGGAATGACGATTTCTGAGGGCACGATCATAGAGTCGATATTCAGTTTTTCCACCGCGGATCCGCAGGTCAAACAGCGAACTGACGCCTTTGTATTTTAGGCGGTCGGCACCGGGCAGCATGCGATTGATCAATGTATAGCCATACATCAACTGACGGCCCTCCCAGTTCAGTGATTCCAGCGCTGGCCGTCCATCGATCAGAGACTCGTAACAGCGCTTTCGATCTGGGACACTGACATCGCTGGAGTAAAAAGCCGAGCGGCGCTGATGACACATAACATCGACATAGCTTTGCTTCAGCCAGGGCTGGGCGCTCTCACCGAACTGGTAAGAGGTCCAACCCTGGTCGTCGATAAAATACTCTTCAGGCACGCTAGGCAGATTAAATTCCTGGGGGTTGGCATCCACCAATAATAAAAAGCCATTGCCGGGTCCAAACTGGGCCGGTTCATTTTGGCTCCAGAGATATTCGCCGTTGTAATACCAGGCCAAGACGCCGGGGCGATAGTTCGCATTAAAGGCCTTCATTTCTCCGTCGCTGTCTTTAAAAAAGGAAAAGCCCGGCTTGGCGAGTCCGGCATCATAATTTTTCACTGAATCGAAACTGGCGTAGGGGTCGCGATATTCGAGCAGATAATAATGGGGCACCGCAATACGATGCTCTCCACCACTCAGGGTAAAGCCATCGCTGCTCCAGCCTTTGATTGCGCCAGACTCAAAATCTTCGTTATAGCCTAGGGCGTCGATACGGATATTGTCGATCAGGGCACCATCTTCCACTGCGGCACCATCGGCAAAGTAGTGGAGGCGAATGGATACCTGTTTGCCGCGATAGGCTTCAAGGTCAAATTCTGCGGCAATCCACTGAGCGGTTTCGCAGGCATCCGTTAGATTTTCGCCCACTCGATCTTCGGCCAGCACTTTGCTTGCAGAGGGATCACAGCCAGTGGCGATCTCGACTTTGCCGTCACCATCCATATCACCGGAGCGGCCGCTAAAGCCGGGCAGTGAACCCTCGCCTTCATGGCCTTTTTTCGATGGCATAGTGCTGTTGGTATCGGCTGCATTTTCTTTGTCGGTGGGCAGCAGACGCTTATAGCTATCGCCATCCACAGAGGCTTCTATATAGAGGTAATCCCAGTCTGACTCAATTTTAAACCAGGTATCAAAACTCAGTATCAGCTGCTGCTCGGCATTCACTTTTGTCAGATCAAAGCTGCGGCTCAGGAAGTGGTGCAGGTCGTTGCCCTGACCTGTGTAGACGGCATACTTGCCCTGATCACTGCTCAGGGGTCCAAGCTGCAGTTCACGGACTTTCGGTGGCAGAATAATCATCGTCGCATCGCAGACACCGCGGCTGTTTTCAGCGCCGGCCTTATTCGACCAGTCATTCATAGTTTTTAGGTACATGGAGCTGCGCTTGTCGCCGCCAAAAGTCGGGGGGCGAACAATGCAGGGGTTGAGCCAGCCCAATACCATTCGCGACCAGGCACTGAGTTCCTGTGGTTCTGGGGATGCTGTTGCTGACATAGCTTCCCAAGAGGCGCTGGAATTGTTGGTGGCCCTGGCATAGATATCCGGCAGCCCTAAAGAATGGCCAAACTCATGAATAAAGGTGGAGACCTCGGTGTACTCGGACTGCATATTGTAGTCGTAGAGCCACAGACCCTCTTCGATCTCATATCCACCGCGGCCATTGACCATGCCCTCAAGAACAGGACCTTTGCCCAGCCCACGATTCAGCGAGCTGCGATGGGGCCAGATACGATCGGCACAGTCCTGCTCTGCTGCTGGCAGGCTGTCAAAGACATTACTCTCAGCGTTGACTGTGAATTTTTCATTGAGTTTATAGAGGCCCTGACAGGAAGACTGGGCTTTGCCTGCATAGACAATCACTAGGTGATCCAGATAGCCATCGGCCTCGGCGCGATTGCCATCGCCATCAAAGTCCTTCGGGTCCCAGATATCATAATCTTTCCAAGGGAAGTTGGGGTTATCTCTATGGGCGGCCTGTAGTGCTTCAACTACCAGTTCATCAGTATGGTCGTCATTGCGCCAGCTGCCGTCGGCATTTTGTAAGGGTCGGCCGTAATGGGCTAAGGGCTTACTCACCTTGGCGATGGGCATCACTTTACCGGTGACATTGTAGAGCCCCTTAGATTGGTGGCGGTAATAGTGGGACAGGGTGCCGGCTTTGGGGCGCTTGACGCTGCCGCCAAATAATAGTCTCTGCAGGTAGTCGCGGTTTTTGTTGTTCTGCTTTTTGTCTCCGGGAAAACGGTCGTAACCGAGCTCGGGAAATTCCACGGCGATAACCAGCAGACGGTGAGGGCGTTTGACGCCGGCCAGCACCGGTTTGATCGAATCGGTCTTGATCTGGGGGCTGCCGAGCTTGTCAAACTGCAGCTTGGAAAGGGAATCAATCATCCGTTCCGCATCGAGATCCACGGCTAGGGCTGGGGTTGTGGTGAAAATAACCGCAAAGCAGAGGATCTGCGCGTAAATAGAACGTTGAAATGTCATTTGTTTCTCCTGACGGGCTCTGGAAATTGTTATTATGCCCGCCCCAAGTTCTTCTGACGAGTATGAACTCCATCGCTTTAACATAGGATCCTAAATGTTCGGTTTTTTTGAACGTCTGGTCGACCCATTTCCGGGTGTTACACCCGGGCAACCGCCCCGCGGAATCTACCAATTCTGCCGCCACCATGTGCGCGGTATGGAACGCTGGCTGATACTGATGGCCGTATTGACTGCTATTACTGCCATTTCCGAGGCCATGTTAATTGGCATTTTGGGTCAGGTTGTGGATTGGCTAGCCACTAGCGATCCAGAAACGTTTGTTGCTGAAACCTGGCGTACCCTGCTGGCTATGTCTGTATTTATGCTAGTGGTAATTCCTCTGGCCAACGCCGGACGCTCTCTGGTGGTGCATCAGACGTTGATGGGTAATCTGCCCATGTCGGTGCGCTGGCAGGCTCACCGCTATCTGTTAAATCAGAGTTACGGCTTTTTTCAGAACGAATTTAGCGGACGCATTGCCACCAAAGTGATGCAGACGTCTCTCGCTGTGCGCGACACAGTTATGAAGCTGCTCGATGTAATCCTGTTTGTGATCATCTATGTGGTGACCACGCTGTTTCTTGTGGCCAATGCCGATCCGCGCCTAGTTGTCCCTCTGCTAATCTGGTTGCTGCTGTATATAGCTGTGCAACGACACTTTGTACCGCGGATGAAAAATATAGCCACGCTGCAGGCCGATGCCCGCTCGATGATGACCGGTCGTATTGTTGACAGTTACACCAACATAATCACACTGAAGCTGTTTTCTCATAGCTCTCGTGAGTCCGCTTATGTGAAAGAAGGCATGAGCGAGTTTCTCAATACTGTGCATCCACAGATGCGCTTGGTGACCAAACTCAATATCACGCTGTGGACGTTGAACATGTGTTTGGTGTTCAGCACGGCGGCGCTGGGCATCTACCTCTGGATCAATGGTGCCATTACCCCAGGTGCCATAGCTATTGTGATGAGTATGGCGATTCGTTTAACCGGTATGTCTCACTGGATTATGTGGGAGATCAGCAGCCTGTTTGAAAATATAGGCACGGTTCAAGATGGCATTAACACCATCTCGATTCCCCAGACGATTACCGATTCAGACTCGGTCTCGGAGCTAGAGATCGGGCAGGGCGAGATTCAATTCAAGGATGTGGACTTCGCCTATAACAATGACGAAATGGTGTTTAACAATCTTAATCTGACCATTGCCGGGGGTGAGAAAGTCGGTATTGTCGGTCGCAGTGGCGCGGGTAAATCTAGTTTGGTTAATCTGCTATTACGCTTCTTTGATATCCAGAGTGGCAACCTGACGATTGATCAGCAGGAGCTGCGCAATGTCTCCCAAGACAGCTTGCGCGCCAATATCGCCATGGTCACTCAGGACACCTCACTGCTCCATAGATCAGTGCGAGAAAACATTATGTTCGGTCGCCCGGACGCCAGCGAAGAGCAGATGATTGAGGCGGCCAAGCGCGCCCAGGCCCATGAATTTATTCTCAGCCTGCGCGATAACACCGGCCGCCGTGGCTACGATGCTCATGTGGGTGAGCGGGGCGTAACCCTCTCTGGCGGTCAGCGTCAGCGCGTCGCTATTGCCCGAGTGCTATTAAAAGACGCACCTATACTGGTGCTCGATGAAGCTACCTCGGCGCTGGACTCTGAAGTTGAAGCCACTATTCAGCAGAGCCTCAACCAACTGATGGAAGGCAAAACGGTGATTGCCATTGCCCACCGACTCTCCACTATCGCGGCCATGGACAGGCTTATCGTGTTCGATCAGGGGGTCATTGTTGAACAGGGCACTCATCAACAATTGCTTGCCGCCAACGGCCTTTACGCCAATCTCTGGAGTCACCAATCCGGTGGCTTCCTCGGTCTTGAATAATTTACTGGTAATAACCTCTCTATGATTACATTAACTGACATCGAGCTGCGTCGCGGCACTAAAGTACTGCTGCAAGACGCTGAACTCGTCGTCCACCCGGGCCAACATATAGGTATTATCGGTGCCAATGGCAGCGGCAAGTCGAGCCTGTTCAAATTACTGATGGGAAAAATTAGCGCCGATGCCGGTGAATTATTTATTCCTAAAGACTGGCGCGTTGCCCATATGGCCCAGGAGTTGGCCAACTCTGAAAGCAGTGTTGTGGACTTTGTTCTCGATGGCGATCCGCAGATTCGCCAGATTGAGCGCGCTATTGAAAAAGCCTTAGCCGATGAGAATCACGATCGTCTAGCGCTAGAATATGAAAAATTAGATAACGCCAATGGCTTTGATGCGCATTATCGCGCCGAGCAGTTATTGCATGGTTTAGGATTTGCCCAGTCAGAGCTGGATCGTCCGGTTAATAGCTTTTCAGGCGGCTGGCGCATTCGTTTAAATTTGGCTCAGGCATTGATGAGCCCGTCGGATTTAATGTTGCTGGATGAGCCAACCAATCACCTCGATTTGGATGCGACGCTCTGGTTAGAGCAGTGGTTAAAAAGCTATACCGGGACATTGTTGATTATTTCTCACGATCGCGATTTTATTGATAACGTAGTGGATCGAATTGTTCATGTGGAGCATTGCAAAACTAACGCCTACAAAGGCAATTATTCAACCTTTGAGCGTGTTCGTGGCGAACGCCTGGCATTACAACAGGCGAGTTTTGAGAAACAACAAAAACGCCGCAAAGAAGTTGAAGAATTTATTACCCGCTTTAAAGCTAAGGCATCAAAGGCCAAACAGGCCCAGAGTAGAGTTAAAGAATTGGCCCGCATGGAAGATATTGCGCCAGCACATATCGACTCACCCTTTTACTTTAGTTTTTCTCAGGGCAAAAAAGCCCACAGCGCACTGGCCAATATCAGCCAGGGCGACTTGGGTTACGACGGTCAAACTATCTTATCCCACGTTAACTTTGACCTTCACCCGGGAACTCGTATCGGCCTGCTGGGACCAAATGGTGCCGGTAAATCAACCTTGATTGCCAGCCTAACCGGTGACCTAGATCTGCTTAATGGCGAAAGGGTTTATGGGGACAATGTAAAAATTGGTTATTTTGCGCAGCATCAGTTAGAGGTTTTAGATTTACAAGCCAGTGCCTTTTTGCATCTGCAGCGCATCAGTCCAAAATCCACTGATCAAGAATTACGAAATTTTTTGGGTGGATTTGATTTTCATGGTGATAAAGCCTTGGAGCCTATCAAGGCATTTTCCGGTGGTGAAAAAGCGCGTGTTGCACTGGCACTCATTGTTTGGCAGAAGCCTAACCTGCTATTGCTTGATGAGCCCACCAACCACTTGGATTTGGAAATGCGTCATGCATTGACTCTCGCGTTACAGAGTTATGAAGGTGCTCTGGTGGTTATTTCTCACGATCGACATCTGTTGCGTAACACTGTTGATGAGTTTTATCTGGTTGCAGATGGCAAGGTTAAAGAATTTGAAGGCGACCTAAAAGATTATCAGCTGTGGCTGAAAAACTATAACCGTGTGCCTACAGATTCTGGTCAGAAAAATATCGACCAAGCAGTTCCAGTAATTGAAGAAATTGTCGAACCTGTTGCTCCGGTCGAAGTTCTCAGTGCGGCCGAAAAAAAACTTCAGCGACAGCAGTCTGCTGATGCCCGCAAGAATCTCGCACCCTTAACTAAAAAATCTTCACAGTTGGAAAAGAAAATTGAAAAGTTTCAGGATCAACTAAACGAAGTGGAAATCCGCCTTGCCGACACTGACTTATATCTCGACACTAACAGGCAGGTTTTAAAAGAGCAGCTTGCCCTACAGACAGAAATTAAAAAGTCGATTTCTGATAACGAAGAG
>CAWLBR010000099.1:0-8601 GCA_963855085.1 Gammaproteobacteria bacterium | reverse complement strand
CAGGATGACAAGATAAAAGCACTCACCGTGACAAGACAAAAGCACTAGGGACGCCGAAGTTAGGGCCCTAGTCATGACCGACAATCGGCTCAGAACTAAAAGGTGCCTTGCAACCAACCCTGCAAAACATCCCCACATGAACCCGCCACAGTGACCGTTGCAATCTCATCAGCACGGGTTTTACCGTCGTTAATAATCACAATGGGTTTGCTCTGCTTACTCGCCCAAAGACAAAACCGGTAACCGGAAAAAGCCACCAGCGATGACCCCACAACCACTAGCCCATGGGCATCCTGCATCTGCTGCTCCGCCTCAGCCACTCGTGGGGCCGGCACCGAGTCACCAAAAAACACCGCATCCGGTTTTAAGATACCGCCACAGTTTTCACAGTCCGGCACTTGCATCTCTGAGTGATCGAGATTGTCCACATCGGCATCACCGTCCGGTGCTATGGCGCCGGCGAGTTTGGCAAAATCAGGATTATTCGATTCCAGCCAAGTTTGCAACGGTGCCCGGGGCAACCGCAGATTACAGCTAATACAAGAAACACTGTCGACACGACCATGAAGGTCGATAACCTTTTGACTACCAGCGCGCTGATGCAGGCCATCGACATTCTGTGTCACCAGACAGGAAACCACCCCCACTTTCTCTAAACCGACCAAAGCATGATGCGCCCCATTGGGTTGAGCGTCGCTCATAAACCGCCAGCCCACCAAATTGCGCGCCCAAAAGCGCTGCCGGGCCTGGTGGTTGCCAACAAATTCTTGATGGGTCACCGGCGGTTTGCGCTGCCACTCGCCACGGCGATTGCGGTAGGTGGGCACCCCAGATTCGGCGCTGACACCAGCGCCAGTAAGCACTAACCAGTGCGGTTGAGAGTTGAGTAATCTGATGGCAGTTTGCAATGGTTCACCTTGGCGCTGCGCCTATTTAGGAGAGGGTTCGGCGACGGTTTAAAGTCAGGCATTATTTATACGCTATACGTATAATGGCGACTTTAGATTGTAATGACTCTAGCCAAGTAAACCTTATGAATATTAAAGCTTATATGCAAACCCTAGGCAGTCAGGCTCGAGATGCCTCTCGAATCATTGCTGCGGCGAATACTGCATTGAAAAATAGTGCCCTTCTGGCGATTGCCGAAGCTCTTAGCCATGGCCGTGAAAAATTGCTGGCAGCCAATGCCGTGGATATGCAAAACGGCAGTGCCAATGGTCTAGACGCAGCTCTGCTCGATCGTCTGGAGCTTAACTCTGAACGTATCGACGCTATGATCGAAGGTTTGCACCAGGTTGCCAAACTCCCCGACCCTATAGGTGAAGTCACTGATCTACAGGATCGTCCCAGCGGAATTAAACTCGGCAAGATGCGCGTTCCACTGGGTGTGGTGGGCATTATTTATGAATCCCGCCCTAACGTCACCATCGACGCAGCGAGTCTTTGCTTGAAATCCGGCAATGCGACCATCTTGCGCGGCGGCAGTGAAGCGATTCAATCGAACCAAGCAATTGCTGCCTGCATCACTCAGGGATTGCTCGAAGTCGGTTTGCCCGAGGCCGTGGTTCAGGTGGTCAATACCACTGACCGTGCAGCTGTGGGTGAGCTGATCACCATGACCGAATTTGTCGATGTGATTGTCCCCCGGGGCGGCAAAAGCCTGATCGAACGGATCAGTGCTGATGCCCGTGTGCCAGTGATCAAACATCTGGATGGCAACTGCCATGTCTATATTGACGATCATGCCGATTTGCAAAAAGCCGTGGCCATTGCCCTGAATGCCAAAACCCATAGATACGGTGTCTGCAATGCTATGGAGTCCTTATTAGTAGCCGAATCGGTGGCCGATAAAGTGCTGCCTGAATTGGCTGCCCTCTACGCAGAAAAAGACGTTGAATTACGCGGCTGTGATAAGACTCGCGAGATTATTGCTTCTGCCATTGCCGCCAGCGAGGAAGATTGGAGTCAGGAGTATTTGGCACCTATTTTGTCGATCAAAGTGGTTGCCGGTCTAGACGAGGCTATAGAGCATATCAATAGCTACAGCTCCCAACACACTGAAGCCATTGTCACTGAAGACCAAGAGAGAGCTAATCGCTTTATCCGTCAGGTGGATTCAAGCTCGGTGATGGTCAATGCCTCAACGCGCTTTGCCGATGGTTTTGAATATGGTCTCGGCGCCGAGATCGGTATCTCCACCGACAAGATCCACGCCCGCGGGCCTGTGGGTCTTGAAGGTCTGACCAGTCAGAAGTGGGTGGTCTATGGCGACGGACAGATTCGTCAATAATATGTCTGTTGCCCTCTTTGGCGGTACTTTCAACCCGGTGCATCTCGGCCATCTGCGCATTGCCGTAGAGCTTGCCGAGCTGCTCGAAGTGGACAGCCTGCGCATGATTCCCTGTTCGCTGCCACCCCACCGTGAAGCCCTAAGCGTCTCGGCGGACCAGCGATTGGCCATGTTACAAACCGCGGTGGCCGACTATCCGCAACTGGTTGCCGATGATATTGAGCTGCAGCGTGGTGGTGCCACTTACACCATAGATACACTGCGTCAAATCAGACAGCAGATAGGCAACGACATACCGCTGTATTTCTGTATTGGCATCGATGTGCTGATCACTTTAGAAAGCTGGCAAGAATGGCAACAGCTTGGGGATTACTGTCACTTAGTGATCTCGCCACGACCAGATTATGCGCTGCCGAGCTCCGGCGCACTGGCTGATTGGATAAAACAGCACCGCTGCGACGATTTACCGCAACTAAAACAGTGCAGCGCTGGTAAACTGTACTTTTGTGACACCACTAGGCTGGCAATCTCATCGACGGTAATCCGCGATAAGATCAAGCGCGGCGATGCGATTGACTTCCTGACACCGGCAGCCGTCGTTAACTACATTCATAAACACGATTTATACGAGTAATTTTTTCACTATGACCCAATCATTAAAAGACGTTGTTATCGCCGCGCTGGAAGAAGTTAAAGCGCAAAACATTATTGCCCTGGACGTTCGTGAACTCACCGGAGTGATGGACCACATGATCGTCGCCAGCGGTAATTCCAACCGTCAGGTAAAGTCTCTGGCCAGCAATGTTGCCGTCGAAGGTAAAAAAGCCGGCTTCAGCATTATCGGGGTTGAGGGTGACGATACCTCCGAGTGGATTCTGGTCGACTTCGGCGATGTGATTGTTCACGTTATGCTGCCTGCCACACGCGCCTTTTACGATCTTGAGCGACTCTGGTCAATGCGCCCTGGCGATGCCCAAGACGATCCAGAAAACGAACGCCACCTGCTCGGCGATATCGACTAGGCACCCTGACCGACGATGAAACTAAAGCTTCTAGCAGTGGGTACTCGCATGCCCAGCTGGGTTGAAACTGGCTGCACCGAATACGGTAAGCGTATGCCCCCAGAGCTGCGCATCGAAACCATTGAAATAGCACTGGGTGCTCGGGGCAAAAACCAGCCCGCCAGCAAAGCCATAGAAAAAGAGAGCCAGGCCTTATTAAAAGTTATTGGCGATCAGGATTTTGTCGTTGCTCTAGACGTGCTCGGTCGCTCAATGAGTACCGAAAAACTGGCGGCCAATTTGGCTGACTGGCAGATGAATGGTCGCGATATCTGCCTGCTGATCGGCGGCCCAGATGGCCTCTCGAGTGAATGTCTGGCTCGCGCCAATATGCGCTGGTCACTGTCGGACTTAACCATGCCCCATCCACTGGTGCGCATTGTGTTAATGGAACAGCTCTATCGGGCTTGGACTATAAACGCCAATCACCCTTATCATCGCAGCTAGCAACCATGGATTTACGGTGACAAAATAATATGATGCATGATGGGGCTTTTTCAGATCCGGCACGGGAGCGAGAACTATTCGCCCGCCGACTGTTTTTCGGCACTCTAGCAACGCTCATACTATCTATAGTGCTAAGCCTGCGATACTTTGATCTGCAAATTTCCCGCTACGAAGATTTTGCCACCCAATCCAATAATAACCGGGTTTTGGTTCGGCCGCTGCCACCTCCACGGGGTTTGATCTACGATCGTAACGGCGAACTGATCGCCGACAATCGCCCCAGTTATGACTTGACCATAGTGCCTGAGCGCAGCGACGATATTGATCAATTGCTCAGTGAACTGGGTAAGCTGATTGCCATTTCCGAACGTGACATCCAGCGTTTCCGCAAAAAACTATCCCGCCGACGTCCTTTCGAACAGACCACATTACATGTCAACCTGAGTGAAGCAGAACGGGCTATATTAGCCGTTAATGGCCATCGTCTGGGCGGTGCCGAAACCTCTGCTCGCTTGATTCGTCACTACCCTCATCGAGATCTATATGCCCATGCGATAGGCTATGTAGGACGTATCAATGAGCGGGAAAGCCAAACCATTGAAAGCGTAAAATACAGCGGCACCGATTCCATCGGCAAAGTGGGTCTGGAAAAATTCTATGAGACACAGCTGCTTGGCACTGTCGGCAGCGAGCAAGTAGAGACCAATGCGCGGGGTCGCGCCATGCGCATACTGGAGCAGACCGCTGCCCTGGCCGGTGATAATCTAACCCTGTATCTGGACTCTGACCTGCAGCGCACAGCCTTCGATGCTTTTAACGGTGAACGCGGCGCACTGGTGGCAATTGAAGTTGAGACCGGTGGCATCCTTGCCATGGTCAGCACACCCAGTTATGACCCAAACCTATTCGTTACAGGCATTAGCCAAAAGAACTACGATAGCCTGCTCTATTCCAATGATCGGCCACTTTTTGATCGCTCCATTCGCGGGCAGTACCCGCCGGGTTCAACAATTAAGCCAATGTTTGGGCTCATCGCGCTGCAACATAATATTGTCACCCCCAGCTACCAAATTAACGACAATGGTTATTTCTATTTCAAAGGTATTGAGCGTCCCTGGCGGGATCACAACTTTGCTCGTGGCGGTCACGGCGATGGCGTCAATTTATCAAAAGCGATTATCGAGTCCTGCAATATTTATTTCTATGGATTAGGCGTTAAAACAGGCATAGATCTACTTTCAGAATACGGCTCACAGTTTGGCCTCGGAGCCAGAACCGGTATTGATATGCCTGGAGAAAGACCCGGCATCATGCCCAATAGAGCCTGGAAAAAAGGAGCTCATGGGCAGAGCTGGTTTAATGGCGACACCATTAACACCAGTATCGGTCAGGGGTTTATGCTCACCACTCCACTACAATTGGCGGTCATGTCTGCGCGTATTGCCAGCCGTGGCGATGTGCGCACACCGCGCTTGGTCAAATCCATAAATGGTATAGATCAACCTGCCCCGCAAGCCGCCGCTAATATAGATATCAGTGCCAAGCACTGGGACTATATGCACAGAGCCATGCAAGATGTTGTGCACAGTAGCCGCGGCACCGCGAGAAGTATCAACAAAGGGTTGAACTACAAAATCGCTGGAAAAACAGGTACCGCCCAGGCCATCAGTATTGATGCCGAAGAAAAATATGACAGCAGCAAGCTGAATAAGAACCAATGGGACCACGCGCTATTTGTCGCCTTTGCACCAGTAAAGAATCCAAAGATCGCCATCGGCTTAATTGTTGAGAATGGTGAACATGGGGGCTCGTCTGCAGCACCTATTGCACGGGCAGTATTTGACGCTTACATGGAATCTCAAGAATCCGTCACGCTGGTAACCAAGTGATGAAAAGGTGATAAGCCATGCATAGAAATGATTTTGTTCGCCAGCTTAACAATCCCGGAGGGGATCGACGACCGTCGCGGGTGCTGCATATCGACATTCCCCTGCTGCTGCTATTGCTGGCCCTATGTGGCATAGGCCTGACGGTGCTTTATAGCGCCAGCGGTCAAAGTATCTTCTACGTAAAACGCCAGGCCACCTTTATGCTGGTGGGCCTTGTTGCGATGCTGGTTATGGCTCAGTTTAAACCGCGCTTTTGGGAGCGCGGATCAATGCTGATTTATATCGGCGGCCTGTTATCCCTGGTTGCGGTATTGTTTTTTGGCGTTGGCGCAAAGGGCGCACAGCGCTGGTTGGATCTGGGTTTTACCCGCTTTCAACCCTCTGAGTTAATGAAAATTGCTGTTCCCATGATGGTTTCAGCCTATCTTAGTAAACGCTATATGCCACCAGCATTTAAGCATGTCTTCGTTGCCACCATGGCTACCCTGCTACCGGTTTTTCTGGTCGCCAAGCAACCGGATCTGGGCACCTCGTTGATTATTTTTTCGTCGGGCTTTTTTGCTATTTTCCTCGCAGGACTGCGTAAGCGCTACTTGGTCGCCACAGTTCTTCTGGCCTTGGCAGCCATTCCGACACTCTGGTTTTACGTCCTCCTGGACTATCAAAAACAGCGTGTGCTGACACTGTTAAATCCAGGGGAAGACAAACTCGGTGCCGGCTGGAATATTATTCAATCGACCACTGCCATTGGCTCTGGTGGCTGGAGTGGCAAAGGCTGGACTCAGGGCACTCAGTCACAGCTCAATTTTCTTCCCGAGAGTCACACTGACTTTATTATTGCCGTGCTGGCGGAGGAGTTTGGTTTAATTGGCGTGCTCAGCCTGTTACTGGTCTATCTATTACTGATAGGCCGCTGCATGGTCATAGCGCTGCAGGCTCAAACTCTCTTTAGCCGGCTGGTGGCAGGAACCCTAAGCCTGACCTTTTTTGTCTATATCTTTGTCAATATGGGCATGGTCTCCGGCATTTTGCCTGTGGTTGGCGCACCGCTGCCATTTATTAGCTACGGCGGTTCAGCAATTGTGACTCTGTTCAGTGGATTTGGTATTCTGATGGCCATTAGCACTGAGCAAAAACGGATTTAGGAATAACCTTTGAAAAAATATCTCGCAACAGCACTACTCTCTCTCGCCGGGCTAACTATATTGCCTCTGGCCAGCCTCAGTCACGCAGACTATTCGACCCATCCAGAGGCCGCCGAATTTATCGATCTTATGGTTGAAAAGCATGAGTTTGCCCGAGAAGACATTGTCAGCTGGTTGAGCGTTGCCAAACATCAAGAATCCATAGTCAAAGCCATGAGCCGCCCAGCGGAGAAGGTCAAACCCTGGCACGAGTACCGCAAGCACTTTATCTCTGATCGACGTATTAATGGAGGGGTGAAATTTTGGCAAGAGCATAAGGAAACTCTGGAGCAGGCGGAGCGTGATTTTGGCGTAGACCCTGCGATTATTGTCAGTATTATCGGCGTCGAAACCAATTACGGCAGCAATACAGGCAGCTACAAAGTGGTTGATGCACTGACCACCCTAGCCTTTGACTATTATACCTATACCAACAAGCGGGAATCGCGAAAGCGCTTCTTTACCGCCGAGCTGGAAAACCTCTTTTTACTCTCCCGCGAGCAAAACCAGAATCCCGTTGAACTCACTGGGTCCTATGCTGGCGCTATGGGCTGGGGACAGTTTATGCCGAGCAGCTATCGCGCCTACGCGGTGGACTTCGATGGCGATCAGTTTGCCGATATCTGGAACAACCCCACAGATGCCATTGGTAGCGTCGCCAGCTACTTCTCCGCACATCACTGGAGGCAGGGCGAAACTGTTGCAGTGCGCGCCAATATCAATAGTGATCCAGCGGAAGATGCGCTCAACAAACTCCATCGTCCAAAACTCTCACTGGCAGAGCTCGGCGTTCAGGGTTACAGCATTATCGAGCAGCTGCCACCTGAGACTAAAGCCTTGCCCATGCGCTTTAGCGCCAAGTATGGCAACGAATACTGGCTTGGCATGCACAATTTCTATGTGATCAGCCGCTACAACCCACGCACTAAATACGCCATGGCGGTCTACCAATTGAGTGAATTAATTCGTCAAGAAAAATGCGCAGTGACAGATGCTTGCTCGCAGCTATAATTTTTCAATTCAGTCTCGACGCCTAGCTATCTCGCTGATCGCTCTGGTTCTCGGCGCCTGCACCACAACCCCCGGGGTGGAAAAAGATGGCGCTGGCAAGCGTATCGACACCACTGTTATACCCAACGCGACCCCCAAGTCAGAACCGATTACCAATGCCGGCAATAAAAGCCCCTACACAGTGTTTGGCAAAACCTACTGGGTGCTGCCTTCCAGTAACGGTTATAAAGAGACTGGCATCGCCTCCTGGTATGGCACCAAGTTTCACGGCCGGCTGACCTCCAATGGTGAGGTTTACAATATGTACGGCATGACGGCAGCTCACAAAACCTTGCCAATCCCCTCCTATGCCCGCGTCACTAACGTTGAAAATGGCAGTTCTGTGGTGGTTAGAATTAATGACCGAGGTCCCTTTCACGGGGCGCGCCTAATTGATCTGTCCTATGTAGCGGCAATGAAACTGGGTTATGCCGATAAAGGCACGGCCAATGTTTTAATTGAGGTAATAGATACAGAGGTCCATCCACAGACTCTAGCTAACCCGCCTTTGATCGTTCAGGCTGCGCTTAAAGCCGCAGCCAAACCTAGTGCCACAGTGATACCCAGCAAACCCGTCGCGACTGCTGGCACGGGTAACTATCTACAGGTGGGTGCCTTTAGGGATATGGCTCTAGCCAACGAAATGCAAGGCAAGATCCGCGGTCTCACCTCAAAGCCCA
>CAWLBR010000098.1:0-8622 GCA_963855085.1 Gammaproteobacteria bacterium | reverse complement strand
GGCGATATGCTCTTTGCCTTTAAAGGGATCTTCAAAACCATGAATATCAAAGGTGCCCCAGCGGGTGGGCAACTTTGAGGATTCGATAAAGCGAAGCGCCACAGTTTTCTCCAAGATAGTATTCAGCAGCGTATTGTAGCGGCAAAGCCCACTTTGTGCAGGCTTTTCAAATAGCTTGGAGAGGCAAATTAATCAGTGGCTAATAGCGGTTCAACAAAGCGTTTCGAATCACGCAGATCGTAGATAACCCGATAGAGGCAGGGAATCAAAATCAGCGTAATAGTGGTCGCAAAGACAATACCAAAACTCAGAGATAGGGCCATGGGAATCACAAACTGTGCCTGCAGACTGGTTTCAAATAACATCGGCAGCAGTCCCACAAAGGTGGTCATGGTAGTCAGTAAAATTGCTCTAAAACGCTGCCTGCCAGCACCCATCAGCGAGTCATCAATACTCAGCTTGTCGGCACGACCGCGATTAACAAATTCCACCAGAATCAAACTGTCGTTGACCACCACGCCAGCCAGAGCCACCAATCCAAAGATCGACAGCATGCTGATCGACACGCCAAAAATAATATGCCCGACCACAGCACCAATAAAGCCAAAGGGAATCACAGCCATAATTACCAGCGGCTGAACATAGGATTTTAACGGCACTGCCAACAAACCATAAATCAGAAATAGCGAGGCCACAAAACCCAAGATCATACGCTTCATTAGTGTTTGCTCTTCCTGACTGGCGCCCCCTAAACCAAACTTAACCCCAGAATAGCGGGTCAGTAATTGCGGAATAAACTCCGTGGTCAAATCAGCGATCACCGCGCCACTTTGCGCCTTGCTCGAATCCACATCAGCCGTAATGGTCACTGTGCGCTCGCGATCTATTCGCGATATCGCGGTCAGGCCAAGACCTAACTGGATATCCGCCACCTCACCAATCGCGATAACTTGGCCGCTGGCAGTGCGTATATGCATATTTTCCAGAGTAGCAATTGAACTGCGCTCTTCTAGCGGGTAACGCACCATTACCTTTAAGGTGTCGGCACCGCGCTGAAGGCGCTGTACTTCTTCACCATAAAAAGCCTGACGAACCTGCCGCGCTATATCACCAAGACTAATACCGAGCTGGCTTGCATTGGGTTTTAGGCCAATCAGGATCTCACGGCTACCGGCGCCCTGAGAGTTATAGATATCAAAGACACCGTTGTACTCGCCCAATTTCTCCGCCAACTCGGCTCCAGCCAAGGTCAGCTGCTCTGGGTCTGAGCCTGACAGGGTTAGGTTGACCTTTGCTCCACCGCCAGCATTGGTCCCCGCATAATAGCGCTGCTTGCGCACATTGGGCAGATTGCCAACTTTATCTCGCCACAGTTTTTCGATCTCAAAAGAACTGATACTGCGCTCTTCAGGGTGGGTCAGGGAGATCATAAACATCGCCTCAATATCCGACTCCGTGTAAAAAACAAGGTGTTCTACCAGCCCCTTATCATCAGGGTGGCTGCGACGATATTCAGCATCGATTTCATAGGCAGCGGCTTCCACAAGAGACAGTGTCTCTTGCAAGTTTTCAGCTGAGGCGCCGTCCTGCATAATAATTTGCGCCTGCACACCGTCACCAGGAACATTGGGGAAAAACTCAAAGCGGGCTATGCCGCTGTTAACTGCACTTATTGAAATAATCAGTAGAGCCAAGAATCCGGCCAGAGTGGCGTAGCGATGCTGCAGACAGAGTTTCAGAAAAGGGATATAGCGGTTTTCAACGAAACCGCTAAGTGCGACGCTAATATTACCCTGCCAGCGCTCAATAAATGCCCACCACGGCTTCGCGGGGCGACCCAACTCTAGCCCGACCAAATGAGCAGGCAATATCAACTTTGATTCAATCAATGAAAATAACAGACAGAGAATCACCACTACAGCAATGGATTCAAAGAAGGGTGCCGCGGCACCGCCAACAAATAATATGGGTGCAAAGGCCGCCATGGTGGTCAACACGCCAATGGTTGAGGGAGTAGCCACCTTTTTGGCGCCGGCAATTACTGTTGCCACTGAGGCTTTATAAACAGTCTCTTGACCCGCACATTTAACAGACTTAACAGACTTCGCCTTAAATTCCTTTTTCGCCTGACTAAAAATACTCTCGCCGATCACAATGGCATCGTCCACCACTATGCCCAGCAGCATAATAAAGGCGAATAGACTCAGTACATTAATATCCACAGGATAGGGATTGATCGGCATTAGCCAAAAGGCCCCGAGAAAGCTCACGGGTATGCCCAGCATCACCCAACCAGCCACATGCAAATTCAAAAATAGCCCCAAAACAATCGCCACCAGCACTGCACCCAAGGCGAGATTTTCGAGCATCATATTAAGCCGGCCGCGGAGGTGAAAGGAAGTGTCAAAGAACTCACTAATCTGCAATCCCTCGGGAAGGGTTTCACCCTTAGTCTGGATATATTGTTTCACCTGTTTGCTGATTGTCAGAATGTCCTGATCATCCACGGCGAACACACCCAAGTTAAAGGCGTTCTGGCGATCAAAGCGCACCAGGGTATTTGACTCAGCAAAACCATCCTTAATCGTCGCCACATCACTGAGTAATAGCTTTGTCCCATCAGGCTGACTGCGCACCACTAGTTTGGCAAAACTCTCACCTGTATAAGCCTTTCCCTGGGTGCGCACCAGCACATTGCCCTCAGAGGTTCGAATCATTCCAGCGGGTAAATCCAAGGAAGAGCTGCGCAATACCTGGGCCACTTCATTGAGGGTAAGATTGTATTCACGAAGGCGATCTTCCTGCACCTCGATAGAAATTTCATAGGGATCAACACCCCACAGAGTAATGCTTTTTATCTCAGGCAATAACAGCATTTCATCGCGCATCTCCTGACCCAGAGTCTTGCGTGTGCGCTCATCCATATCGCCATAGACAGCCACACCCATTACCCAGCGAGCTTCTTCCATGGTGGCGCGACTCACTGTCGGCCTTTCTAAATCATCGGGAAAATTAACAATACTATCGATACGATTTTCAACCTGAGTCATGACCTCCTGAATATCTTCATTACTTTCTATTTCAAGATTGATGCTGGCCATATCACGGCCTGCAGTTGAATTGATTTTTTTAATTCCCTTGAGACCCTGAAGCGCAGCCTCCATGGGTAGAATCACGCCCTTCTCCACTTCGACCGGGGCCGCACCTGGGTAGACTGCTGAAATTGATATTTGATCAAGATCACCGACGGGGAACATACTTTTACTGATATTCAGGGCAGAGATTAACCCTGCGCTAATCACTAGAACCATCAGCAGGTTCGCGGCTACTGGGTTTTTAGTAAACCAGCCGATTAGGCCATAGCTCTCATTGGATTGGGCTGAGGGCTGTTTCTCCATCGCTGAGGGCTCATTCTCCATCGCTTACTACTCCCTCTATATCGCTTACAACAGCTTCCTTGTTGCTAACGGCCTCTTTTACGCTAGATTCTTTATCAGGACTGACTTTCATGCCTTCGATAGGCAAACCCATGGCGCTGACAATTAGCTCGTCACCATTTTCTAGACCACTGCTAACATAGTAAAACTGATCATCGCCAAAAATCGGCTCCACCGCCTGAAGACGCAATCGCTGCTCGGCATCAACCAACGCCACCTTACTTCCCTCCAGCAATGCATGACGGGGAATAGCAAAAGCATCGTTAATAGTTTTGCCGCCAATGGTCGCAGTGACGAAGGTCCCCATGAATAGAGGGAACCTAGCCGTCGGACTGTCGGACTTCAGCCTTACGTAAGGGTCATCGACCTGTACCACCACATAGAGAGCCCGGTTCTGTTCACTGATCACACCCTCGGAACGCACCAGCTTGGCCTGCCACTGTTTAATATTGTCATCTATGGAACCCCTGAGGATAACCTCAAGGTGACTATTCTTATCAGCGGTGGAAAAGCTATTCATCATCGATAGATCGCGCTTGGTCAAAGGCAGGCGTACTTCAGCAAAATCAATGGCAAAGGTTTCACCCAAAGGTGCTCCCACTGCAACATATTGCCCAATATCCACTCCCTTGGCAGCCACCATACCTGTGTAGGGGGCGCGAATACTGGCGCGAGATAATTTCAGTTTGGCCTGTTTTACTTCGGCTTCAGCTTGCAGCACATTGGCGCGAGCTTCTTCGAGATAGGGTTTACGCAGAGCCAATAATGGCGCTTCTTCGGCGGGGCGTCCGGTCATGCCCCACTCCTTTTCCGCCTGCACGGCACGGGCCTGCTCAAAGGTTAGCTGGGCATTCATGCTGATTAGATTAGCTTTGGCTCGCTGCAGCCCCACTTCATAGTCAGTGGGGTCCAGCTCGAGCAACAGATCGCCCTTATTAAAAGTACCGCCCACAACGAAGTGGGGAGAGACCTTTAGCACACGACCAGAGACTTCAGAAACCAGTGATGTGCGCGTGCGCGCGGCAACTGTGCCCTGAGATTCAACAGAGAGAACCGCTTGGGTCCTTTGCAAAATCAGGGTTTTGACCGCAACGGCGGTGTCTGGAGCTTCAGCTTTTACTGGGGCGGGCTTGAGAAGGTTCATGGCAATTGAGATAACAACGGCAGCGCCAACAATTGCTATTGGCAGTAACTTCCTTTTCACGCAGGGCTTTTCCTTCAGTTGTACGGCTCTTAAATTCCCTTAAAAGCCGTTTTAATGAAGCAAAAGTATAGACAAGATAAAGTTGAAACGCTTAGAGAATAAGATCTATGTAGCCCAAATAGTTGAGAATATAGATCACTGCCGCTGCAGCGAGACCGGCAATTACATCGTCGATCATAATGCCGAAGCCACCTGAGACTTTCTTATCCAGCCAGCTAATCGGCCAGGGTTTTAAAATATCAAACAGACGAAATAGCACAAAACCCAGAATCACTGACTGCCAAGTGATTGGCAGGGCAGCCATAGCGATCCAAAAGCCAACAAACTCATCCCAGACAATGCCGCCATGGTCGTGGACACCCATCTGATCTGCGGCACGGCCGCAAATTGTAATACCGACCACTGCTGCGATCAGCACCACAATCAAGTAGCTGGTTAAGGGCAACTGAGCCAGCAACCACCAGAGTGGAATTGCCGCCAGAGTGCCCATGGTGCCCGGCGCTTTGGGTGATAGGCCACTGCCAAAACCAAAGGCCAGTAAAAGCGTTGGTGAGCGCAGCAGTTGAGCAAATGTTGGATTAGTGGCCAAAATGGTTGTACCCCGGTTTTACAACAGTTAATAAAGTATTGTTTTTATCAATTACCGATACCGCATTAATTGATTGGTCAGCCGGATTTATTGTGCCAATTCGCCTGGCGTCCAATTCACCCAGCTCAATCAATGCGTCGACTTTTGCCAGCTGATCCGCGGCAACTGTAAAGCAGAGTTGGTAGTCATCACCACCACAGAGCGCCCATTCCAAGGCATCTAATGGCGACAGCTCTAGTATCTCGGCGGCGATCGGCAACTGCTCGGTTTGAATCACGGCGGTCACGTCACTGGCCTTGCAGATATGCCCCAGATCAGCCATAAGTCCATCAGAAATATCTATGCAGGCACTGGCGATAGAGCGTAATTTTAAGCCCGCCTGTATCTGAGGCTCAGGGCAATAAAAGCGCTGAAGTAAGCGATCACTGTTTCTATAAAGACTATTTTCACTGATTATTAATTCTAAGGCCGCTGCACCATCACCCAGATACCCAGTCACAAAAACAGCATCTCCTTGACTAGCTCCACCACGAGTTAAGGCCTCTCCAATTGGCACCTCACCTACAAAGGTAAGCGTCAGAGTTAGAGGTCCACTAGTGGTGTCGCCACCCACTAGCGCCACATCATACTGCTTGGCGATATCGCCAAGGCCGGCACTAAAGTCAGCTAACCATTCTGCATTGGCTTTGTCTCGAGGTAGGGTTAGGGCAAGAGTAAACCATCGAGGGTTTGCACCCATGGCCGCCATATCACTGAGATTGACACAGAGCGCGCGAGTAGCCACCTGGTGGCCACTGGCGGTTTCGGGAAAATGGACGCCGGCAACAAGGGTGTCACTGGCCATAACCAACTGTTGCCCCGGAGTTACATTGAGCAGCGCAGCATCATCACCAATACCCAGCGCCACACCAGACTGGCCAGTGAGGTTGGCAAAATAGCCGGCGATCAATTCAAACTCGCTGGGTTGATGGCGATGGTCAGACAGGTTAAATCCTCTCTAAGCTCTTACTGTTTTAGATCCTCTGCCGCACTACAGGGATAATATCCTAAGCGCGCTTATTAGCAGCCACTTCAATGCTTCGCTTGGCGATGGCAACACGATCAAGAATGCCGTTAATATATTTAAAAGCATCAGTGGGACCGAACGTTTTCGCCAGATTAACGCCTTCGTTAATCACAACTTTATAAGGTACATCTATACGGTAGAGCATCTCATAAGTTGAAAGACGCAATATAGCGCGAGAAACCGGATCCAGCTGATCCTGCTTGCGATCCAGATAGGACTCATAAGCAGCATCAATTTCAGTCAGGTTTTTCGGAACACCAAACAAAATCTCGTGGAACAGTTCAGTGTCCACCGTGGCCATATTGTTATCGCCGTGAAACTCCGCTTCGATATCAATTAGGTCGGTCTTGCCCACATCCCAGGAATACAACGCCTGGGCGAGAAGTCGGCGAGCTTTTTGGCGCATTTTTGGTTTTGACATCTATTCGGCGCCTTGGATTTGCTTAAATACGGTCAATAATTCGAGGATTGTTAGGGCGGCTTCTTCGCCTTTGTTCTCATGGTTGTCACCGGAGCGGTCCAGAGACTGCTGCAGGTTGTCCGTGGTCAACAGACCAAAGGCTACCGGCAGATCTTCGGTCAACGACACATGACCTATGCCTCTGGTGGTCTCGGAACAGACATAATCAAAGTGCGGTGTATCACCGCGAATCACGCAGCCCAAGGCCACTACTGCATCGTAGCGCCCGGTGCGAGCGGCGCGTTGGCTGGCCAGTGGCAACTCAAAAGCGCCAGGCACACGGAACACGTCGACTGCATCGCCGTCGATGTTGTGACGGGCAAAGGCGCGAACAGCACCCTCAACTAGACCATCGGTGATCTCGGCATTCCAGCGCGCAGCTATAACCGCGATGCGCACCTTACCTGTATTAAAGCTTCCCTCTTCGGGTCTATATTCACTCATGCTCTGTTCCTGTGATTATTCGTAGTCGACATGCTCGACGACTTCGAGATCAAAGCCGGAGATACCGGTAAATTTAAACGGTGCACTCATCAGACGCATCTTTTGAATACCAAGGTCGCGCAGTATCTGCGAACCGGTGCCAACCTGCTGATAAACCACTTCACTGGCTTGCTGACCACGAGCCTGACCGGGATTGAGAATCTGCTCAATGCTGCGATCAATATCTTCAGAGGATTCGGGGTAATAGAGCAACACCACAACACCGCGACCTTCAGTAGCAACGCGCTCAAGGGCCTTGTGAAATGACCAGCTTTTAAACGTGCTGGAATCTTCAATGGCGAGTAAATCGCGAGCTGAGCGGTTGGTATGTACACGCACCAGGACCGGCTCTTCACCACTCACATCACCCATCACTAGGGCAAAGTGCTTCTCACCATGCACATCATCATGGTAGGTTTTCAGAGTGAAATCACCGTAGCTAGTACTTACTTCACGCTCGCTTATGCAAGTAGTAGTCTTTTCAGTCACTAGACGGTGATGAATCAGATCAGCAATGGTGCCGATCTTCAGATCGTGTTTCTGAGCAAAGACTTCGAGGTCATCACGACGAGCCATAGTGCCGTCTTCGTTCATAATTTCAACGATTACAGCAGCAGGTTCAAAGCCGGCCATTTTCGCCATATCACAGCCAGCTTCAGTGTGACCTGCGCGACTGAGTACGCCGCCGCGCTGAGCCTTGAGCGGAAAAATATGTCCAGGCTGAACTATGTCTTCCGGGCGAGCACTGCTGGCAACAGCAGCCTGTACTGTGCGCGCGCGATCTGCAGCTGAAATACCGGTGGTAACACCTTCGGCAGCTTCAATGGACAACGTGAACGGCGTGCCATGGCTAGCGTTGTTCTGGCTCGAGTTGACCATCATCGCCAGCTCTAACTGCTTGCAGCGATCTTGATGCAGAGTTAGACAGATCAGTCCGCGGGCGTGAGTGGCCATAAAGTTAATATCTTGAGCGCGCACCATCGGCGCAGCCATCACCAAATCGCCTTCATTCTCGCGATCTTCGTCATCCATCAAAATAACCATCTTGCCCTGACGGATATCTTCAATAAGCTCTTCTATCGTGTTGAGTACCATTATTATTCTCTTCCAATCTGGACTGTTTTTTAACTAATTGTCTTTTGAGTAAGTGTCTTTTAACTAGTGTCTTTTAACTTATTACCTTTTAACTTAGCGCTCAAAGGCGTTTTATTCTGCGCTGTCTGCAGCCTTGTCACCGAGCAATAGGCGTTCAAGGTAACGGGCAACTAGATCAACCTCAAGGTTTACTTTAGTGCCGACCTGATAATCGCCCATAATCGTGTGGACCATGGTGTGGGGCACTATATTGAGTTCGAATTCAGCGCCATCCACATGATTGACTGT
>CAWLBR010000097.1:0-8727 GCA_963855085.1 Gammaproteobacteria bacterium | reverse complement strand
CCAATGTGCGTCAACAGAGTTTGGAATGGGCCTGGCATGAATCGCCTCTATTTAATGCCTTTAGAGGCACTGACTGGATGCAGGAACCCTGTCGCTCCTGCCCAGAGAAAGAGCAGGACTTGGGTGGCTGTCGCTGCCAGGCCTTCCTGCTGACCGGTGATGTCAACGCCACCGATCCTGTTTGTGACCTGTCACCGCGGCACTCAGATATCGAAAACGTTGTCGCCAGTGCGCAAAATATTTCGGACCTTAACGAGGATGGCTTTAGTTATGACATTAACAAGCCTAACGATGCCGTTCAGCCCTTAATATTCCGCAACCCGAAAAACGCTAAAATACTGACTGAAAAATAGGCCATCACAATGACTAAAGCCTGGACTAAAAAAGAGTTTGAACAGCAGCTACGAGACAAAGGCGCGCTCTACCATATTCATCACCCCTTCCATATTGCTATGAATACCGGCAACTGTACGCAAGAGCAAATACGAGGCTGGGTGGCCAATCGCTATTATTATCAGATCAATATACCGATCAAAGACGCCGCCATCATGGCCAACTGTGACGACGCCTCTGTGCGTCGCTTATGGGTGCAGCGTATTCTGGATCACGATGGCACCAGCGATGAGGATAGTGGCGGTATTGAAGCCTGGTTACGCTTAGGGGAAGCTGTGGGTTTAACCCGAGATGAGATAATAAGTCAGCAACATATATTACCCGGCGTACGCTTTGCCGTAGATGCCTACGTCAACTTTGCCCGCCGTGCTAATTGGCAGGAAGCTGCCTGCTCATCACTGACAGAACTCTTTGCCCCTAGCATTCATCAAAAACGCTTAGCGAGCTGGCCAGAACACTATCCCTGGATTGATCCTAATGGCTATCAATATTTCCGCACTCGGCTAAGCGAAGCCAGAAGAGATGTAGAGCACGGCCTGGCTATTACGTTAGATTACTTTAAAACCTACGAGCAACAGCAGCAGGCCATGGGCATACTGCAATTAAAGCTCGATATTTTATGGAGTATGTTGGATGCGATGCAATTAGCTTATGTGTATAAAGAGCCGCCATTTCATAGCTGTAACCTATAAATCAGCCTGAGCCCAAAATCAGCCTGAGCCCAAAGTCAGCCTGAGCCCAAAATCAGCCTGAGCCTAGAACCCTTTATTATTGCGTGCTCAGGCGCAATTACTTGCGCCGAACCACCTGATAATTACGCCCGATATATTTCATCGGCACACTTAGCATATGCACCAGCCGGGAAAAGGGGAACAAAACGAAAATAACCATACCCAGTAAAATATGCAGTTTGTAAATCCAATGTACAGAGGCAATGCTCGCGGCAGCTGTTGTAGGATCGAAGGTCACTATATTCTGCGCCCAACTCATTAGCTTGAGCATCTCTTGACCATCCAGATGGCCAACCGAAACAAAAATTGACCCAAGACCCAGAATCAACTGGGCAAATAACACCAGTAAAATCGTTAGATCCATTCTCGTGCCTGTGGCTCTAACTCGGGCGTTGGTCAGCCGTCGTATAATCAAGATAACCATGCCGTAAAAACAGATCAGGCCAAAGACTCCACCTGCACCCATGGCGATCAGCTGTTTGGTGGCTGCCGAAACACCCAGGGCATGCCAGACCACATTGGGGGTTAACAGCCCAATAAAATGGCCGGCAAAAATCGCCAATATCCCTATATGAAAAGGAATGCTGCCCCGGCGCAGTTGCTTGCTCTCAAGCATTTGGCTGGAGCCTGTTTTCCAGCTGTACTGTTCCCGGTCGTAGCGAATGATCGAGCCGACCAGCATAACGGTCATGGCGATGTAGGGCACTAGGCCAAACAAAAACTGATTTAAAACATTGATATCACTGCTCAGCATAGTGGCTGCTCCATTGACTATATGATTAGTGCTCTCGCTGATGGCTGTATTGTTTACTAAGGGTTCGTTCACGGCTGTGCCCTCTCTGATGTTTCAAAATCCACCCAGTGCAAGGGAACATCCAAATCCTTGCGCTGCCCTTCCGTGGGTTTGCGCTGGGCATCGCCACAGCTTTTATCCAGGGAGTCAGCGCCGAAGGTGACCTCTTCTTCCTCCCATTCCTTATCAATCGCCTGCTTGCTGTCATCGCGTTTTTCGTCGGCGATGCGCTCGCGGATTTCATCCAGATCCACTTTGCTGTTCGCAATACTCAGCAGCAGTTGAAATAACACGGCGTAATCACTGCCACGCTTTTCCAGGCGACATTGCAGCAGCGCCAAAATATGTTCCATATCCAACAGCCAGCTGACCGCATTGTCGCGGCCCTGAGTGGAGAGAAACTCTAAAAACAGCGGCAGATAATCCGGCAATTCATGCTGGCTGATTTCCAGACCCGCCTGACGATACTGGTCCACTAGGTCGACCATCGCCTGACCGCGATCACGCGATTCCCCATGAACATGTTCAAACAGCCATAGGGCCAGAGAGCGACCGCGCTCGAAAAGTCCGTCATATTCACTCTGCCACTGCATCAAATCTTGGCTGGCACGTTGGTCAATAAAGCGCAGAAGGTCGTCCCGCAGTTTCGGATCAATATCAGCAGCCCTAACCAGCGCGTCTATATCTGCTCGGTGCTCGACAACCGTCTGATCCGGATAATCCAGAAGACAGCCAATCAGTTTAAGTATCTGCATGCTTATTCCTCACCGCCGGAGACGGCAATAATGTCGCGGTTGCTGGTCTTCTTGCCGCCAAACATATTCACTCCGCTGTTACCCTCACTACAGCCATTGCCAAAGCTAAAGCCACAGCTGCTTTTGTCACTGTAGGCATCTTCCGCATAGGCTTTGTGGCTGCTGGGAATGACAAAACGATCTTCATAGTCGGCGATGGCCATATAGCGATACATCTCTTCAACCTGTTCTTCGGTGAGGCCGACGCGCTTGAGCACTTCCAGATCCACCACATCGTCTACCTGTTGCGAGCGCTTAAACGAGCGCATAGCTAACATCCGTTCAAGGGCTGTAATCACTGGGCCCGTATCACCGGCACTGAGCAGATTGGCGAGATATTGCATGGGAATACGCAGAGAGCGCAGATCCGGAATCACTCCATCGACGCCAATATGACCCTTTTGGGCAGTGTCGGCGGTTTTGTCGCCGCTATAGGGGCTCTGGGTGGCTGCACTCTGCCAATCGCCTTTGGACTGGTGGTCGACATCATGGGGATTTATAGCGCCTGTTTTATGCTGCTCTACGCAGTGCTCGCGGTTTGTATGACGACCATGTTCTTCGCTAATAAGGCGGATCGTTTACGCCAGCGTATCAACCATGCCCAGAGCCATAATTTTCTTGACTAGGCTTAGTCGCTATAAACACTCTCAATACTCTCCACCTAAACTAACCCAAGCTAACCCATAGTATAGATAGAGCAACTACCCCGAAAAAAGTAAACCAGATTCAGTGGGGGTAACCGCTATTTTAGTTTGATCAAGATCAAGTCATCCCATCAGAAAGCGCCCTACTCTGCTGTTGTCGATAAGCGCTTAGCAAGCGTTTTAACTCAGCTTTTTTTAACTCAGCTTTTTTTAACTAACCTAGTTTTAACTAACTAATTTCTGATGAAAGGACATTATCATGGCCACATTTAAGCACCTTGCTCCCGCCACCCCTCTTATTGCTGGGATTATGCTGGCATCCGGACTTGCTATGGGCGCCGAGGGCAGCAGCGATTACCAAGCTAATAGTTACAAGACCGACAACAGCAATACACGCGCACACCAAAGCATCGCCTCAGCCATCAAAGGTGGCAGTGCTAAGCTCGACTTTAGACTGCGCCATGAAGAAGTCGATATCGACAGCATCAGCGAAGACGAAGCCAGGGCACTAACCCTGAGGACTCGTCTTAACTACACCACTGGACGCTATCAAGGCCTAGGTGCCACCCTCGAGATGGACAATATTACCGAGATCGACGGCGACAACTACCCCACCAGTCCAGCATTGAAAAACTCGGGTAACTTCCCCGGCAAAGCGATTATTGCCGACCCCGAAGGCACGGAAATTAACCAGGCCTATATCAGCTACAAACAGGGAGAAACTGAAGGCAAATACGGCCGTCAGCGTATCAACTTAGACAACCAGCGCTTTATCGGTGGCGTCGGCTTCCGTCAAAACGAACAGACCTATGACGCCTTTTCCATAGCCCATAGGATTGCCGCGGCAGATACCAAGCTGTACTACGCCCATGTCAATAATGTAAACCGTATCTTTGGTGAAGACGACCCAGCCCTTAGTGACACCGACAGCAGCACCGAGATCCTCAATATCAACTACAGCGGCTTAAATGCCGGCGATCTTGTCTTCTATAGCTACCTGCTAGATCAAAAGCTTAGCGACACCCAGCTCGACACCTATGGCCTGCGCTTTAGCGGCAAGAGCCAGGGACTAGGTTATCAAGCTGAATATGCCACCCAGGAGCGCGAACTTGCCAATGGCAGTGAAGCGGACGCGGATTATATTTTTCTCGAGGGTAGTGTCGACTTGGCTGGCGCGACCTTTGCTCTGGGATTTGAAAACCTACAGAGCGATGAAGGTGACTTTGGCTTCTCTACACCACTGGCGACTGGGCATAAGTTTCAAGGCTGGGCGGACCAGTTTCTGAACACGCCAAATGAAGGACTTCAAGATATTTATTTCTCGGTTGGCGCAAAGTTCGATGGCATAAAGCTACTCGCCATCTACCACGACTTCACCTCCGACGAAGACAATCTCAGCGGCGATGATGATCTGGGCAGTGAAATAGGTTTTCTAGCATTAAAGAAAATCGGCGACTACAAGGTGAGTGTGAAATACGCCACCTATGACGCTGGTGATAGCTCCTTTAACAAAAGTGATACAGAGAAGCTTTGGTTGACGGTTAGTGGGGCTTTTTAAAGGCCCTAGCATCAAAAAATGTTTGTCACCCTGAACGTAGCCGAAGGGTCTCATGCCGACTGGCAGAGATCCTTCGGTTCACTTCGTTCTCTCAGGATGACAGTGTTGGGAAAAGCGTTTTATTTCGGCAGTTAAACCAAAGGCCATTTTATAACCACAGAGTGATCTCGAACCCAGGTGAGAGATCTCTTAAATGAGCCTTCTGTACTAGATGCTGATGGGTAATATTGAGAGTCGACGGCAGGATTTGCCTATAGTGCACTACAACAGCTCCATACCCACATTCACTGCTCGCTTATCGAAGGTGACCACCCGACTACAGCCCTCTTGCTCCGACAAAATGGTAATCAGCGCATCACTAAAATCAGCGTTACCATTGGCGAAACGTCTCATGGCCATATAGACTTTATCTGCCTTTTCAACCACCAATTGTCTGGTGGTCAACAGAGCATGCAGCACATCCAGAACAGCCTCTTTCGACTGGTCATAGCAAGATTCAAGGACCCATACGACTTCAACCAAAGTGATCGCTGTAATATAACCTGGATTTTGCGCGCTAAGCTCATCTTCGATTAAAGCGTTTACTTTGGCTGACTGTTTTTTATCATCCTGAGTCAGATAGCGCACCAGAACATTAGCGTCCAAGCCGATCAACTCTGTCCAGCCTTAGCCCTTATGGACTGGTTCATCTCATCAATGCTGACGGTTTGCTTAGCTTTGATCATTCCCCGCATTTGGCCCACTTCTTGAGTGACGGCCACCACCTCAAAACGATCATCCGCCGTCCGCACAAATTCGACGCGATCACCGGCCACGACGTTTAAGGCCGACCTGATGGTAGAAGGTATTGTGATTTGTCCTTTGCTGGTAACGGTTGCTGTGGACATGGTATTGCACTCCTTTAGAATCCTTACTTAAAGTAAGCCAGCAGGAGGCCGGAATTAAGTCCAATCAAAGTTTATCCCGGGGCCATCCTTGGCCCTCAGCCTTTAATCGGCTTCGCTTTATTTCGGCAACACAACAAGCCCTTTATTAGGGTTCATCTTACCCACAACAACAGCCGCATAAACCTCAGCAAAAGCGCCAAAATCAGGCACGGTCTCTACCGTCATCCAACCTGCACTCTGCTCCATACGCGCCTGGGTGAAGGCACCAGCCTGCTGATTAAACCCGTCCTGACCCCAGTCTCCCACGCGTTTTTGAACATGGGACGGAGCAAAGAAAAAGCTGCTACGCTGACGATTGATCTTGGCGGCCATGGGATCATTGTCATTCAGTGTCTCCCAGTGAGTCATACCGACACTGATGCAATTGAGCAGGTTGTCACCCAAGGCTTCATGCAAGGTCCCTAAAACACTGCGATTACCGCTCATATCTACCATTACAGTGGGCTTGCTTCCATCGATATTACCCAACTGGTCATAACAAATAATCTCATCGTAACAACCCAGAGAGGCGACAAAATCATAATTGGTTTTCGACGTAACACCGACAACTGTCGGGCTGTCTTTTGCATCGGCTAAACCTTGAGCCAAACCTATAGCGGTTTTGCTCGAGGCACTCAAAATAACCACCTGAGAAGCACCGTGATAATTCTCGGACTGCAAGGCATCGCAAAGGCAGAATGAGGTGACATGCAGAGGATTTAGCAGAGAGCGCACATTGTCGGTCGACGCATCATAGTTCGCTTCGCCGGACATCAGCAGATAGTTATTGTATACAGCCGGAAGCTCTGCACGATGTGCTGCACCGTCCATAAAGCGTTGAGCAGATACTTTGATCGGCGACATAACCAGAAAATCCGCAGGCGGGAAGTAGCCATAAAGCCTCTCGCCCACAGCTAGGCCTTCAACCTTAGACGCAGTCACTTCGGCGAAACCCCAGACTGGCAGACAACCCCAGTCACCGCTCTCATTGTCTGTTGCAGGAAAGAATTTCCAGTAGCCGATTGTGTCGCCAGCGGCACCATAGGTGACATTGTTAGCGGTAAAGGCAAAGCGTTCAATCTCCACCAGAATGTCACCGGTTTTTAAATCGGCTAGAGCTTGGGCCTTATCAGTCTCAACTAGACGTGATCGGGTTAGGTCTTTTTTGTAGGTTTGAAATTCACTCATGTTTTGGCACCTTGGGATGTCTTTTTATTGGATAGCTTTGAATTAGAGAGCTCTTCATCAGATAGCTTTGAATTGGACAGCTTTGAATTGGACAGCTTTGAATTAGATAGCTCTTTATCAGCCAGCTCTACATTGAACTGCTGTAACTTGTTGATAGCAGGCATTGCGTTGTTTTGAATGCGTTGCAAAATACCCATTTTTTCCATATCGCTTTTATCAGTACTACTGATCAACTTAGTAAACCCATCCAGTCGATTCTCTCGCACCCAAAGTCGCAGTGTCTTATCCAGAGACCAATTAAATTGATTCATCATCATCGCCAATGTCATAGGAATAAAATCCACATCATGGTTTGGCGGTGGCACCAGAGCACAGAGGCCATTCTTCTCGGCGTCGCTGTCGTAGTTAACCTCAACATAGGCTGCCATGGATGCACTAAAGGCTGGCTGATAGGCGCGGATCATCTGTGGCGTAATACAATCGCCATCGAATACAGGGCGCGGTGCTTTGTAAGCAAAAGATCGTTCAAGACTTGCCGAGCAATCAACATGAATATGGGCTGCGGTGGTTGGAATTTCACCCTCAGCTAAAACAATACGATCTTTTTCAATGGCACTGACTTGGCCCATGTGGACAATGTTCTTAATCCGCTGTAGCTGCTCTATTTCAGGCTTACTGATGGTGGCGGCATGAAACATGGTTGGCCGCACGGCTTTATCTAAACGCAGCAGATAGCCCCCCTCTTCCAGACGATCAAACATATCTTCAATCGACGTCGCAGCGCCAATGGCCTCATATTGCGCGGCGATGGAACCCACAGACTTGTGAAAGAACTCATGTGTAGGTTGAGTATTGGCGCGATCGAGCAGCCAGGCATCACGAGATCGAATCCAAGTAATATCATCTGGATCAACCCCACGCTCAAGCAACCATAGGCAGGCATCTATGCCCGTCTTACCGCCGCCGATAACCACATAACCAGCCGGTTTTTCAGTGATTTTGGGTAAATCATTAAGCGGCATAAATTGCGCTTCAGCCGCTACGCTAAAGTTAGGTGTATGAGTCGATGGCACTGCAATGGTCAAGAACGTCGCATCGACTAATTTCTCGTAGTCCACTGAATGCTTTTCGCCCGTTAACTTAGAAGTGAACTGACCATCCCCTTCATATTCACACATGGGAAAGTATTGAACTCTGCCGCTGGCTAAAAATCTCTGGCGCATCACGTCATCGAAGTAGGCGCAGATCTCATCGCCTGTGGCGAGGTCACCCATGCCCTTATTTAAACCAATCTGATCAGTCTCTCCTCGACTCAGCTCCTTTGAGCTAACGCCAAAAAATGATGAGGGCTGATGTAGGGTGACAAAGGGATAGGCCATATTCCAGTGACCGCCGGGCTTAGCATAGCGATCGACAATAATGATATTGGCATCGGTCTCGGTAAACAGCGTGTCCGCAAAGGCCATGCCGACTAGGCCGCTGCCAATAATGAGATAATCTGTCTTTAGTGATTTGCCCACCCTATACTCCTTTATTATTATTTTAAGTCCACCAGCGGCCTATTAAATGCGCTTTGCCCGCGAGGCTTTGATGGTATCCTCTTATCATTAACTTACCAATAGACTGGCCGGTAAGATACGACTTAAATCAGCATAAGTAATATTATTATCCGATCTAGAGAGATAACTATGCGCTATACA
>CAWLBR010000096.1:0-8827 GCA_963855085.1 Gammaproteobacteria bacterium | reverse complement strand
GCTCGGTATAACTGAAGTTAATCGAGGTTTGATAGGTACTGCGGTTTAAACCTATACCCACCTGCTTACCGGTACCGAGAAAGTTATTTTCACTGAGGTTTGCGCCGAGGATCAGACCCGTGCCCTGAGCGTAACCAACACTGGCACCTATAGAGCCTGAAGGCTGCTCTTCTACACTGTAGACCACATCGATCTGATCGTTGGTGCCGGCAACCGGAACGTTCTCAACATTCACTTCTTTAAAAAACCCGAGACGTTCAAGTCGAACCTTGGACATTTCTATCAAAGCGTTATTCGCTGAACCGGCTTCCATCTGACGCATCTCGCGACGCAGCACTGAGTCGGCGCTCTTGGTATTGCCACGGAACTCGACACGCCTTACATAAGCGCGCATACCTGGCTTAACCAGATAGGTTATCTTGGCAGTGTTATCCTCTTCATTGACCTCGGGAAAGCCTTCAACTTCGGCAAAGGTATAGCCTTCGTTGCCCAGCCGACGAGTAATATACTCGCTGGAAGTGGTCATTAGAGTTTGCGAGAAGGTCATGCCCTCTTTGAGAATAATCATCGCCCGAACCTGCAGTTCCGGAATCATTAGCTCACCGGCAAGCTCGACTTCGCCAATCGTGTAGACGTCGCCTTCATCAACATTGATGGTGATGTAAACAGACTCTTTTTCAGGGCTGATAGACACCTGAGTCGACGCTATATTGAACTGCAGATACCCGCGATCCAAATACCAGGATTCAAGGGTTTCTATATCAGCCGATAGCTTCTCGCGAGCGTATTTGTCATCGCTGGTAATCCAGGACAACCAACCAGTAGTTTGCTGTTCAAAAGACTCGAGCAGTTCTTCTTCGGTAAATTCGTTGTTGCCGACTATATTAATATGGCGGATCTTGGCGACATCGCCCTCTTCAATATTAATATTGACTGCAACGCGATTGCGCGGCAGCTGCTTAACTTCGGTCTCGACCAAGGCACCATAGCGACCCTGGGAAACATACTGGCGCTGTAATTCTTGTGTCATACCCTCGAGAATCACCTGACGGAATATTTGCCCTTCAGCCAATCCGTTGTCACGCAGCGCATCGAGCAACTGCTCAGTCTCGATCGCTTTGTTACCCTCAAGGTTTATCTCAGTGACCGCTGGACGTTCAGCTAGAGCTATTACAAGCACCCCATTCTCTCGGGCCATAACAACGTTGGAAAAGTAACCTGTGCGGAAAAGCGAGCGTGTTGCTGAACGGATCGCCGGCTCATCCACAAGATCGCCAACACTGATTGGCAGAGCGGCAAACACAGTACCTGCAGAGACCCGCTGTAAACCTTCAATACGAATATCATCGACCTGAAATACTGTCGCATAGGCTGCATTGGCAAATATAGAGAGGCTTAACAATAGAACGTTAAAGAATTGCTTCATGAAATTATTTAAATCCAATTTTTGTAGTTGTCTTTAAACGGCTTTAAAAAGCCCGCATAACGTCGTTATAAGTAGCAAATACCATCAATCCCATGAGCATAAAGAAGCCAACTTTATAGCCAACTACCTGCACTGCATCCGAAACCGGCGAGCCCTTAACCATCTCAATCAGGTAGTAGACAATATGCCCGCCATCTAAGACCGGAATAGGCAAAAGGTTCATTACGCCGAGCATTATACTGAGAATAGCGATAAAGCGAATAAAATTGTCAAAGCCAGATTTCGCCGAGTCGCCAGCGACCTTGGCAATGGTGATGGGACCACTGAGATTTTTTGGTGACAGATCGCCGACCACCAACTTACCGATCGACTTTATGACAAAAAGGCTAGTTTCAGCGGTCTCTTCAGCGGCACGAACTACAGCACCGAAAACACCGTACTCGACATTGCGCAGCAACTCTTCAGGATAACTTCCCACAGAGGCAAGTTGCACACCTAGCTGGCCAACCTGCTGGCCATCTCTGTCGACCAACCTTGGCGTCACGCTGATCATCAGCTGCCCTGCTTCACGTTCGACGAGCAATTCGACAACTGTATTGGCACTGGATGAAACCCGGCTAATAAAGGCTTCAACACTAAGAATATCGTCGCCATTGATGGCTACCAGCCGATCCCCTTCCCGGAGTCCTGCTGCATAGCCGGCACCGTCTTCAGAAACAGCACCCAAACTTAGAGCGTCGAGGTTAAAAGGTGGCGTGATGCCCAGTTCCCGCAGTGGCGAAGGCTCTTCTGCTTCACGCAGCCAGGCACTGACTGGCACCGCCAAGCTGTATTCTATATTGGAATTTGGGTAGGTCACTGTCAATGGAATATCACCACTGGTCCCTATATAACCAAACAGCTGGCGGGAGACTGCTGCCCAGGTAGTAGTGCGGTGACCGTTAACCGCAACAATTTCAGTACCTGCTTCAAAACCCGATTGCTCAGCCAGGGAACCGCTAAGCACCGAACCGGCTACAGGGGCTATACCGCGCTCACCGGAGAGAAACACAATCCAGAAGGCCACTACCGCAAGTAAAAAGTTAGCTGCCGGACCCGCTGCAACTATTGCCAGGCGCTGCCAGACAGATTTTTGCGTAAAGGCATGGGGTAGATCTTCAGCCGTGACTTCGCCTTCGCGCTCATCGAGCATTTTTACATAGCCACCCAGAGGCAGAGCCGCAATCACAAATTCGGTGTCATGTGAGTCGCGCCAGCGCAGCAGCGGCGTACCAAAACCAATCGAGAAACGCTGCACCTTAACGCCACAACGTCGCGCCACCCAAAAATGACCGAACTCATGAAAGCTAACCAGTACACCTAAAGCAATGAGGGTGAAAAATATTGTCTGCAAAAGATCCATAAATTACTTCTCTAGGCTTTTAATATAAGCGCTGCTGTATAGACGCGCCTGATTGTCGGACTCTTGGACTGCCTCAAGTGATTCTGGTTCACAAATAACCTGGCTATTCAGCGTCTGCTCGACCACATTGGCGATTTGGGTAAAACCGATACGCTGATCAAGGAACGCCTGCACCGCAATCTCATTCGCCGCATTGAGTATAGTCGCTGCATTAGCGCCTGCCTGAGCAGCAGATCTAGCGATCCCTAAACAGGGAAACGCTTGCATATCAGGCTTTTCAAAATCCAGTCGCGCAATCTGAAACAGATCTAAATTGGCTACGCCAGACTTTATACGTTGAGGCCAGGCCAAAGCATGGGCGATCGGCGTACGCATATCCGGGTTACCCAACTGGGCCAGTACCGAACCGTCGGAGTACTGAACCAGTGAGTGGATAATACTCTGCGGGTGAACCACGACCTCTATGGACTGTTCTGGAACGGCGAACAACCAGCAGGCTTCAATCAGCTCTAGGCCTTTGTTCATTAGTGACGCTGAATCCACCGATATCTTGCGTCCCATACTCCAATTGGGATGAGCACAAGCTTGGTCTGGGGTAACACTGTGCATCTGCTCCAGGCTCATGCCACGGAAAGGTCCGCCGGAGGCCGAGAGCAATAGTTTTTCTACGCCGCTAGCCATGCCAATGCCGGTACCAGCCGAGCGACCATAGTCTGTTGGCAGGCACTGGAATATTGCGTTATGTTCGCTGTCGATCGGCAACAATAACGAACCGGAATCCGCCACCGCTTGCATAAACAAACCGCCAGCCATCACCAAAGCTTCTTTATTGGCGAGTAATATTTTTTTGCCTGCATGCACTGCAGCTAGGGTTGGCACCAGACCCGCAGCGCCAACAATGGCAGCCATTACTGTGTCTACAGCAGGGTCATTGGAAACCTGACAGAGTGCCTCTACACCATAAATCGCTTCGGTTGTAGAGCCGCAGGCACGCAACTTGACCTGCAACTGATCGGCCAGCACAGCATCGCCTACAACGGCAAACTTGGGGTTGAACTGTTGACACTGCTCAGCCAATTTGGCTATCTGAGTATGGGCTGTGAGGGCAAAAACCGCGTATTTATCCGGGTGTCGAGCAATCACGTCAAGGGTGCTAACACCTATGGATCCGGTTGCACCCAGTACAGTGATCATTTGCATAATCTAAAACGGGCTCAGCAGAAGGAACAACAGAATAAAGAGCGGCAGCGCAGCAATCAGCCCGTCGATTCGGTCGAGTACACCGCCGTGTCCAGGCAGGATAGTGCCACTGTCTTTAACGCCGCTGTGACGCTTGATCATGCTCTCAAAAAGATCCCCTAGAACTGAATAGAGGGACACTGGAATAACGAGCGCCAAGAGCATGACGACGGTGATTTTTTCGGGCATAAATGACGCCATGGAGGCGATCAAAATGCACTGTAAAAAGAGGCCACCAAAGAAGCCCTCCCAAGTTTTACCTGGACTGACCTGCGGCGCCAATTTGTGCTTACCGAATAGATTACCGGCAACGTAGCCTCCAATATCGGCTAATGCAACCACTGCAAAGGCAAACAGCAACAACCAGGGGCCGTGGGGCTGATGAATAATTAGCACAATCGCAACCCAGGTGGTCGACAGCAACACTAGGCCCAAGAGACCCAGAATAGGCCGCGGCGACCAGAGTATGGCGCTAGAGGGGTAGCCCTGAACCCAGAGGAAAATCACCGCCCAGAGAACCGATGCAATAAGACAGAGAGTCTGCCCGAGGGAAATATTCAGCGTACCAAAGAGATTTAGACTTAAACCCGCTATTACGAGAGTCAGGGCTAACAGCGTTATATAGGCTAGCTTATGTCCCTTGGCCCGCAGACCCATTAGATTGGCCCACTCCCATCCCGCTAGCAGGACAACCGGCCCGACAACCAGTGAAAAATTCAGTGGGTTCAACGTAAAGAGTAGCGCCAACAAGCCCAGAACCAGCGCAATGGCCGTGATAACACGCTGTTTAAACACCTATTTTGCTCCTCGAGAAGCAATCTCATCGTCGACAGTGTCGCGTAAACCAAAGCGACGCTGGCGGGAATAATACTCGTCTGCAGCCGCATTAAGGGCAGCTGCATCAAAATCAGGCCAGTAACAATTGGCGAAATAAAACTCGGTGTAAGCCATCTGCCAGAGCAAAAAGTTACTGATACGCTGCTCACCGGCAGTGCGGACACAGAGATCGGGATCCGGAAGCCCCTCGGTTTGAAGAAACTTACCCACTGTAGTCTCTGTAATGTCAGAGGGCCGCAGGCGTCCCATCTGTACTTCAGAGGCGATTTTCTGAGCAGCACTGGCAATATCCCAGCGCCCGCCGTAATCAACACAGAGCACTAGGGTAAATTGACCACTGGCAGTGAGGGTCTCGGCATCATCGATCAAACGCTTAAGGCGATCGCTAAAATGACTGCGATTGCCTACAACTTTGAGACGCACGCCGTCGTCACGGAGTTTTTTAGCTTCTTTTTTAAGGTAGGAGGAAAACAGCGCCATCAAACCGCGAACTTCCAGCTCTGGCCGCTTCCAGTTCTCACTGCTAAAGGCAAATAACGTAACCACTTCGATACCGCGGGCTTTGGCTGCGTGCAAAATATCACGAATACGCTCTACGCCCGCTTCATGGCCCGCAACACCAGAGAGTCCACGCTGCTTCGCCCAGCGATTATTGCCATCCATAATGACGGCAACATGCTTTAGAGGATGCGTGACATTCTCAAAGTCGGAACTAGAGTCGGATTGGGAACTGGAATCTGCCATCAGGGATTCACCATGGAGATTAAATCTCCATCAGGTCCTTTTCTTTAGCGACCAGTGCTTCGTCTATACGCGCAATAAAACCGTCAGTGATCTTTTGAATTTCATCCTGACCTTTGCGCTCCTCATCTTCACTGATATCTTTATCTTTCAGCAGCGCCTTGAGGCTGGAGAGTACATCGCGGCGAACATTGCGCACCGAAATACGCCCATTCTCAGCTTCTGCCTTGGCCTGCTTGCCGTAGACCTTGCGGGTCTCTTCGGTCAGTGCTGGCAACGGAAGACGGATCACAGCGCCAGCAGTAGTCGGGTTCAAACCCAAGTCTGACTTGAGAATGGCCTTCTCAATTGCCGGTACCAAGCTCTTTTCCCAGGGGGTCAAAGACAGTGTGCGGGCGTCTTCAATGACAATTGAAGCAGCCTGGGCCAGCGGTGTGTTAACACCGTAGTAGTCCACTGTAATACCATCTAAAAGGCTCGGGTGAGCCCGGCCTGTACGAATTTTGTTAAAGGCGTTGCCCAAAGCTTCAATCGCTTTAGTCATACGCGTATTAGCTTCAGTTTTTAATTCATTAATCATCTTTCTTGTCCTCTTCGATCAAAGTGCCTTCGTCGCCACCCACCACCAAATTGAGCAATGCGCCCTGTTTGGACATGCGGAAGACGCGCAGCGGCATATTATGTTCGCGACACAGACAAATAGCAGTCAGATCCATTACACCCAGCTTTTTGTCGAGCACCTCATCATAGGTCAGATGATCGTAGAGCTCAGCTGTAGGATCAAGCATTGGGTCAGCAGTATAGACGCCATCCACTTTAGTCGCCTTGAGTACAACATTGGCTTCAATCTCAATACCACGCAAACAGGCAGCAGAGTCGGTGGTAAAGAAGGGATTGCCGGTACCGGCTGCAAAAATAACCACATCGCCATCTTTGAGATAGCGAATCGCGCGGCGGCGGTCGTAGTGCTCGACCACGCCACTCATGGGGATTGCCGACATAACATGGGATGAGATATTGGTGCGTTCAAGAGCATCGCGCATAGCCAAGGCATTCATCACCGTCGCTAACATACCCATATGATCGCCAGTTACACGATCCATACCGGCCTGATTCAGTGCGGCGCCACGAAACAAATTGCCGCCGCCAATCACCAGACCGACCTGAACACCAATACCCACTAGCTGGCCAATTTCAAGCGCCATTCGATCGAGAACTTTGGGATCAATCCCGAAACCCTCTTCTCCCATCAACTCTTCACCGCTGAGTTTTAGAAGAATACGCTTATACTTTTTCTCTTTTCCAGCTAATGGCATATCGGAACCCTTTATCGAGTTTAGCTTGTCTTAGTTAGCACCCTGAACCTGAGCTGCAACTTCAGCTGCAAAATCAACTTCGTCTTTCTCAATGCCTTCGCCAACTTCATAGCGTGTAAATCCAACAATCGTCGCACCACCGGCAGCAACTAGCTTACCAACAGTCATATCGGGATCTTTAACAAAAGGCTGGTCGACCAGACTGCTTTCTTTCAAGAACTTGTTAACACGTCCCTGAACCATTTTCTCAACGATTTCAGCGGGCTTGCCACTCTCAGCTGCCTGGGCAACAAAGATAGCGCGCTCAGCTTCAATTACGTCAGCAGGCATTTGGTCCGAGCTAACAACAGCAGGGTTAACCGCTGCAACATGCATGGCCACATCACGAGCCAAAGCTTCATCGCCACCACTTAGGCCAACGATAACAGCAATACGCATGTTGCTGTGAACATATCCACCCACGACTGGCGCTTCAATGGCCGCCAAACGACGTGGAGAGACATTCTCACCGCATTTTTGTACCAGTGCTTCACGAGCAGCTTCAAGATCGCCAGCCATAACGGCTGCCATATCGGTCTGCTTGGCGGCAAAACTTGCATCCAAAACAGTTTGAACAAAACCTTGGAAGCCCGCATCGCGAGTTACAAAATCAGTCTCACTATTAATTTCCACAACCTGTCCGTAGCCATTCTCAGTTTTCACTGCAACCAGACCTTCAGCTGCTGTACGACCAGCTTTTTTCGCTGCTTTCATGCCGCTGGACTTGCGTAGCTCTTCAATTGCTTTATCAATATCACCATCAGACTCAGCCAGTGCGCGCTTGCACTCCATCATGCCAAGACCGGTGCGATCGCGAAGCTCTTTTACCAAAGACGCCGTTACCTGTGCCATTGTATTCCTCTCTAAATCATAAAATTAGTTTTTAAAAAAGGGGGCTCTAGCCCCCTTTTATGCTGCATGTAATAGTTTGTGACTATTACTCAGCAGCAGCTTCCTTAGACGCTGGCGCTGCTGGAGCTTCTGGAGCTGCTTCAACCGCTGGAGCTGCTTCTGGAGCCGCCTCAACTGCAGGAGCTGCTTCAGCTGCTGGTGCAGCTTCTTCAACAAACTCGTCTTTGCTAGACACTTTCGCTGACTGCGCTTTGCCTTCAAGTACAGCATTGGCAATAGAGGCAGCGTAGAGCTTAATAGCGCGGATTGAGTCATCGTTACCGGGAATCACGTAGTCGACGCCATCAGGATTGCTGTTGGTATCAACAATACCGACAACTGGGATACCCAGCTTATTGGCTTCGTTGATAGCAATGCGCTCGTGATCAACATCGATAACGAAAAGGATGTCGGGCAAGCCGTTCATATCCTTGATACCACCGATTGAATTTTCCAGCTTGTCCTTCATGCGCGTGCGCATCAGAACTTCTTTCTTGGTCAGGCGCTCAAAGGTGCCATTGGCTTCCTGAGTTTCCAATTCACGGAAACGACGGATAGAAGCACGAATAGTCTTGTAGTTGGTCAACATACCACCCAACCAGCGATGGCTGACATAAGGCATGCCACAACGCTCTGCTTCTTCTTTGAGGATTTTTTGTGCAGCACGCTTGGTGCCAACAAATAGAATTTGATTGCCCTTGGCAGCTTCTTTACGCAGAACTTCAAGTGCTTCATTGAAGGCTGGTACAGTTTGCTCAAGGTTAATAACATGAACTTTGTTACGTGAGCCGAATATAAACTTGCTCATCTTGGGATTCCAGAAGCGGGTTTGGTGACCGAAGTGAACACCAGCCTGCAACATATCGCGCATACTTACAGAAGACATAATTTTTCCTTTTGGGGGTTAAGCCTCCACGTACCCCAGTAGATCAACCA
>CAWLBR010000095.1:0-9089 GCA_963855085.1 Gammaproteobacteria bacterium | reverse complement strand
TGGCGCTCGTAAAGGCAAGTACTCAGCTGACGGTAAAGTTAACGCGATTCCTGGCGCCAACATGCCTCTCGCGGCTATCGGTATGTTCATCCTGTGGATGGGCTGGTTCGGTTTCAACGGCGGTTCTGAGTTGATGGTGTCGAACATTGCTGAAGCTAACGCAGTATCGGATATCTTCGTTAACACTAATGCTGCTGCCGCTGGTGGCCTGCTGGCTGCTCTGGTTCTGGCGCAATTGCTCTATGGCAAAGCTGATCTGACTATGGCTGTTAACGGTGCTCTGGCTGGTCTGGTTGCTATTACTGCTGAGCCTTTGGCTTGGACTGGCGGAGCTGCAACTCTTGTCGGTGCCATTGGTGGCGTAATTGTTGTGTTCTCTGTGAAGCTCATGGATTCTCTGAAAATCGATGATCCCGTCGGTGCGATCTCTGTCCACGGTGTAGTCGGTATCTGGGGCCTGTTAGCAGTTTGTTTCTCTGGCAACGACAGTGCAACTCTTATCGGTCAGTTGACTGGTATCGCTGTGATCTTCGCCTGGACCTTTGTTACTAGCTTTATCGTTTGGTCGATATTGAAAGCTGTAATGGGTATCCGTATCACTGCAGAGCAAGAGTTTGAAGGTTGTGATATCGCCGAGTGCGGTATTGAAGCTTACCCTGAGTTTTCTTCAAGCAAATAGTTTTAAAGTTTCCCCCTCTTAGTAGTAGTACTACTAGACAGTACCTTTCCGGGGCCTTATGGCCCCGGATTTTTTTTGCCTGAAATTTCTCTATTGACTCTGTCGGCCACCAATAAGCCCTGAATAGCCCTATAATCGGTATATTGGCTTATCTGAAGATGCAATTTGTATTTGAAACAGGTATCTTTACAAAAGAATTAAAATTACTCGGAGAACCACATCAATGAAGTTAATTACAGCGATTATCAAGCCATTTAAACTCGACGACGTGCGTGAGGCACTTGCAGATGTAGGAGTGCAAGGTATTACAGTCACAGAGGTAAAAGGCTTTGGTCGGCAGAAAGGGCACACTGAGTTGTATCGTGGCGCCGAATATGTGGTGGATTTTCTACCTAAGATTAAGCTCGAAATCGCCATTGGCCAGGACATGGTCGACAGTGTAGTTGAAGCGATTGCCAAGGCAGCTGCCACTGGCAAGATTGGCGATGGCAAGATTTTTATCTCCACCCTAGATGAAGTGATTCGTATTCGCACAGGTGAAACTGGCGAGCAGGCGGTATAGTCAGCGTTAAATAGCTGGCGCTAAATTTTCAACTAAGGCTTTCTGCTTTTAGAAAGCCTGTTTAATTCACCAGCGTTTATACCCTTCACAGGGAACCTCTGTGGATTATTTGACTCCAAGAAACTCTTTAAGACTCTCTTAACCTCTCTTAACCTTTTTAGACCCTCCACATAATTCAAGGATGGACAAGTGCAAAATTCTTTGACCAAAGCTAAGCGCAATATTTTCAGCTCAATAGCCATTTTGTTAGTCAGCCTCTGCTCCGCGCAGTGGGCCATGGCCGCTAGCGAAAAAGACATTCTGAGCAATCTTTCCGCAGTGCGCCCTGATCTTAAGTTTGAGTTTGTCGGTGAATCTGTTCTGCCAGGTTTCTATGCAGTGCAGGTTGAAGCTGGTCCGCTGCTCTATGTCTCTGCAGATGGCGGTCATTTCTTTGATGGCAATCTCTACCAAATTACCCGCAGCCAATTTGTCGATGTTCGCGACGTGGCTCTAAATGACACTCGACGGGATCTGTTTGCTGCTCGTGGTACTGACGACATGATTGTTTTTAAGCCTACAGGGCAGACTAAAGCGATTATCAATGTGTTTACTGATGTCGACTGCGGCTACTGCCGCAAGCTGCACAATGAAGTGCCGCAGCTCAATGCCATGGGTATAGAAGTGCGCTATCTGGCCTTCCCAAGAGCGGGATTGGAATCTGCGTCATACGATAAGATTGCCACTGCCTGGTGTTCAGATACACCCAATGAAACCCTAACGGCAATCAAGAATGGCGTGCGTACCAGTATCTCAGTCTGTGAAGATAATCCGGTCGCCGAGCACTATCGTCTCGGAGTTTCTATGGGTGTGACAGGTACGCCAGCGATTATTCTGATGGATGGCACCTTGATCCCAGGCTATAAACCAGCCGCTGAACTCGCCGAGTTCCTTGGTGTAAGTTCGACCAACTGATTGGCAGTGGCCATATAGCTATAAAAAGCGCCCGCTTTAGCGAATATCAACCGCCCTTGCATTGACAGAGGGCGGCCTGCCATCTACTGTTGTGCCCTCTGTTATTCACTCATTTTTAGTTCGGGGAAACACCTTGAAATCGGTAAAAGTCGGTATCTGCGGTCTGGGCACAGTTGGCTCAGGCACACTCAATCTTCTTCAGCACAACGCCCAATTAATCAACCCTCGAGCCAACTGCGAAATCGCGGTTACTCAGGTAGGTGCGCGTCGCGATAACCCAAACTGCGATACCTCTACTGTTAAGGTTACCCGGGATATTTTCGATGTCGCCAAAAACCCCGATATTGATATAGTCGTGGAATTGATCGGCGGCACCACCATAGCCCGTGATCTAGTGATGACAGCCCTGAATAACGGCAAGCATGTGGTCACCGCCAACAAGGCACTGATCGCCGAACATGGCATGGAAATATTCGCCCATGCCGAGAAGTGTAATCTGATTGTTGCCTATGAAGCGGCAGTGGCTGGTGGCATTCCCATTATCAAAGGCTTGCGTGAAGGCCTGGCGGGCAACCGCATCAACTGGATGGCTGGTATTATTAACGGCACCACCAATTTTATTCTCTCTGAGATGGACAGCAAAGGTCGTGAGTTTTCCGACGTGCTGACCGAAGCTCAGGAAAAGGGTTATGCCGAAGCCGATCCCACCTTTGATGTGGAAGGCATAGATGCCGCCCATAAGCTTGTTATTATGGCGTCACTGGCATTCGCTATCCCCCTCGACAGCAGCAAGGTTTTTACTGACGGTATCACTAAGCTAGATCCCCAGGACGTCGCCAACGCTCGCGAGTTGGGCTATGTGGTTAAGCATCTGGGTATAGCTCGCCAGACCAACAAAGGTGTTGAACTGCGCGTTCACCCAACTCTAGTGCCGAAAAACTGCCTGATTGCCGGCGTAGATGATGTGCTCAACGCCGTGATGGTCAATGCCGATGCGGTTGGCACTACCTTGTTTTATGGTCCAGGTGCCGGCGCCGCTCCCACAGCTTCCTCAGTGGTAGCAGATATTATTGATGTAGCGCGAGTGATGAACAACGATCCCCAGAGCTGGGTGCCAGCCCTTGGCGTGCCCACCAGTGCAGTTGCAGCCCGCGACATTCTCGATATCCAAGAGATTGAAACCAGTTTCTATATGCGCTTCTCAGCCCTAGATCAGCCCGGCGTATTGTCTACAGTCACCGGTATTATGGCTGGTGCGGGTATTAGCATTGAGGCGATTAGCCAGAAAGAGCAGCCTGCCACCGAAGAGTATGTGGACGTTATTATCCTGACCAATGTCACCCATGAAAAATCCTTGGATGCAGCGGTTGAGCAGATCGAACAACTTGAAACAGTACGCGGACAGGTAAGCTTTATCCGCGTCGAACATTTGGACCAGTAAAATGAAATATATCAGCACCAGAGGCGGCGGCGAGCCAAAGAGTTTTGAAGAGGTTGTGCTCACCGGTCTAGCTCCAGATGGCGGACTCTATGTGCCCCAGGAATTGCCCCAGTTTAGTCAGGAAGAGATAGCCTCATGGGCCGGTCTCTCTTATCAGGATTTGGCCTTAAAGATTATTACGCCCTTTGTTGATGGTGCGATTCCCCACGCTGATCTCAAAGAATTGATTGATAAATCCTATTCCACCTTCCGTCACGGCGGTATTGCACCGCTGATTCAGACCGGACACAACGAATGGATTATGGAGCTTTTTCACGGCCCGACTCTGGCCTTTAAAGATTTTGCTCTGCAGTTCTTGGGTAACCTGCTCGACTATATTCTCGCCAAGCGCAATCAAAAAGTTGTGATCATGGGTGCCACCTCCGGTGACACCGGCTCAGCTGCGATTGAAGGCTGTCGTCGCTGTGAAAATATCGATATCTTTATCCTGCACCCGCACAATCGCGTGTCAGAAGTTCAGCGTCGCCAGATGACCACTGTTGCTGCAGACAATGTGCACAATATTGCCATGCACGGTAATTTTGATGACTGTCAGAATATGGTTAAAGCCAGCTTTAGCGATCAATCATTTTTACCTGAAGGTCGTCAATTAGCCGCAGTTAACTCGATTAACTGGGCGCGAATTATGGCGCAGATCGTCTACTATTTTTGGGCCTCACTGTCACTGGGCGGCCCTCAGCGCAAGGTCTCTTTTTCAGTTCCCACGGGAAACTTTGGCGATATTTTTGCCGGTTATTTGGCGCACAAGATGGGCTTGCCCATAGAGCAGTTGGTGATCGCCACTAATCAAAACGATATTTTGCATCGCTGTATTAGCGAAAATGATCATAGCACTCGTCCGTTAGAGCAGAGCCTCGCGCCAAGCATGGACATCATGATCTCGAGTAACTTCGAGCGCTTGCTGTTTGATCTCTATGATAACGATGGCGCTGCGATTGCAGAGTTAATGAAAGACGCCAAAGCCGGAAATATGCAGCTCAGTGACTCGGTATTGGTTAAGGCCCGTGAACTGTTTTCCAGCCATCGCTGTGACAATGACGGCATGTTGGCCATGATTCGCGATGTGTTAAAAGAGAGTGATTACCTGATGGATCCGCACACGGCCATTGGTCTAGATGCGGCCCGTCACTGTCGAACTAACAAGGAAACACCAATGGTGACCTTGGCCACTGCACACCCAGCTAAGTTCCCGGATGCTGTGCGTGAGGCGGGTTATCCCACTGATCCTGAACTGCCGACTCATATGGCAGATCTGTTTGAGAAACAAGAGCACTACACAGTGCTGGATAATGATCAGGATGCGGTGCAGGCGTTTATTGCGGGGAATATTACCGCTTAACAGATAGTGCTTGCCGCTCCATGCTCTGTCATCCCGACCGCTGCACACTACCATCCAGGGCGCTACACACTGTCATCCTGACCGCTACACACCTTCATTCAGGCCGCTACACACCTTCATTCAGGCCGCTACACACCTTCATTCAGGCTGCTACAAACCTTCATTCAGGCTGCTACAAACCTTCATTCAGGCCGCTACAAACTTTCATTCAGGCTGCTACAAACCTTCATTCAGGCCGTTACAAACCTTCATTCAGGCCGCTACACACCTTCATTCAGGCCGCTACAAACCTTCATTCAGGCCGCTACACACCTTCATTCAGGCCGCTACACACCTTCATTCAGGCCGCTACACACTGTCATCCCGACCGTAGCGGAGGGATCTGACCCAGTCGGCAGGAGATCCTTCGACTTCGCTCAGGATGACAGAATCTGCTAATCAATGATCTTGCAATCCGGTAATCCGGTAATCCATGAGTTTATAGTCTGCTTATCCATGAGTAGTAAATACTATTTTCAGGTGCAGATATGGCTAAGCAGGACCACAAAATATTGGCAGATACACTGGATTCAGCTTCAAATTTGTCTGTCGACAATATTCTACAGAGCCGTTTAATCACGGAAAAACACCTCACCTTGTTAAAAAAGGAGGGTTTTCTCAAGCCTATCGTAAAAGGTTGGTATCTCTTAGATGCAGATTTAAGCCACTCAGATACCGGTGAGTCAGTACCCTGGCACGAATCCTATTGGGTTTTCATTGGTCAATATCTCAGAGAAATGGTTGGCGAAGATTACATCTTGTCGGCTGAGCAATCTCTGGATTTACACAGGGGTAATAATGTACTGCCCAATCGACTTCTTATTGGCAACGCCAAGAAAGCGAACCGAGTCGTGCCATTGCCTCGAGGTTTAAGCCTTTCGTTATATACCGCCACTAAAGTTCCAAGTCATCCAGATGTTCAGGATGGGGTAAATATCTATTCGCTGGAAATGGCTTTAATTAAAGTTGGACAATCCTATTTCCGTCGGCAAATACAGGAAATAGCTTTGGCTCTGGGAGCTGCAAACCATCGCTTAATATTGCAGCAGTTGCTTGAAAAGGGACAGGTTGCCGCGGCAGGGCGTCTTGCAGGGGCGTACCGTGAATTAAATATGCCAAGTACAGCGAATGAGATTTTCTCGGTGATGACAGCCGCCGGTTTCTCGGTAAAGGACGTTAATCCTTTTGATGAGCCTGTAGCGGACATTACCGTTTTGCGACCTCAATCGCCACAGGCGGCCAGAATAGAGCTGCTTTGGCGTTCGCTCAGTGAGCGTATTACAAAGCAACTAGATCCGGCTTTTACGCCGCCAAAAAATATCAAAACAGCGATTGAGTTACTTGAAGAAAACTATTCCCATGATGCATATCACTCGCTGTCGATAGAAGGCTATGAAGTAAGCCCTGAATTAATTGAGCGAGTACGCAGCGGGCAGTGGAATCCCGACTTGGAGAAACTCGACCAACAAAACCTCGATGCGATGGCCGCAAGGGGCTATTGGGAAGCACATAATCAGGTTAAAGAAACTATTCGCCATTTACACGGCAGTGGTCTCAGTACAGAGTTACTGCGTGGGGATTTATCAAACTGGTATCGCGCTTTATTTAGCCCCATGGTTCGAAGCGGAATGTTGCAAGCATCGGATCTCGCAGGTTACCGTAACCGACCGATATTTATTCGCGGGTCTAGACATACACCGCTGCCAATCGAAGCAATCACAGATGCTATGGATACCCTATTTAACTGTATCCAAAAGGAACCCCACCCGGTCACCCGAGCAATATTAGGCCATTGGCTTATCGGCTACATACATCCTTATCCTGATGGCAATGGACGCACAGCGAGGTTTTTGATGAACGCATTGCTGGTTTCTGCTGGGTATCCCTGGGCGATTATTCGCTTAGAAACACGAACGACTTATATGCAAGCTCTGGAGCAGCTGTCGATTCATCAAAATCCGGACCCTTTTGTAGAGTTTGTGTTGGAGGCAATCAATCATCAGTGGGAATATGGACAGTTTTTTTAAGTTCTGTATCTTTATCCTGCCTACCCTTCCCAATACCCACCATCCACAAACTTCCACCCCACATCCTCAAGCACTTCGGTTACTATAAAGCCGCACTAAATACCGGAGAGTAAAAGATGCCCGCTGAAGTCCAAACCCATTACCGCGCCTGTAACCTTTGTGAAGCCATCTGTGGCCTTGAGATTAAAACTCAGGGCGATCAGGTTCTGTCTATTAAAGGTGATAAGAATGACCCTTTCAGTAAAGGTTATATCTGCCCCAAGGGCACCGCGATGGAAGATATCTACACCGACCCCGATCGTCTGCGGTTGCCGGTTAAAAAAGATGGCGACAGCTGGGTCGAGATTAGCTGGGAAGAGGCTTTTAGTACCGTCGCTGAAAAGCTCACGGCAGTGCAAGATCAACATGGCGCAGATTCTGTTGCCTTCTATGCTGGCAACCCCAATGTGCACAATTACGGCAGCATGACCCACGCCAGTGTGTTGCGCAAAGCGGTGCAATCTAAGACGCATTTTTCGGCGACTAGTCTTGACCAGCTACCCCATCATTTAACCTCTTTAAGTCTTTTTGGCCATCAGTCATTGATCCCTGTGCCAGATATTGACCACACCAATTACATGCTGATTATTGGCGGCAATCCGCTGGCGTCTAACGGCAGCATTATGACTGTGCCGGATGTGCCGAAGCGTTTGAAAGCGATTCAGCAACGCGGCGGGCGCTTTATAGTGATTGACCCACGTCGCACAGAAACTGCTGAGATTGCAGATCAACATTTATTTATTCGCCCGGGCACCGATGCCTTTTTATTAATGGCCATGTTAAATACTTTGTTTGCGGAGAAGCTGGTCAATACAGGTCATCTCACCGACTTACTGGTTGGGATCGATGACGTTCGCAGTGCCTGTGAGTCGTTTACACCAGAGTTAGCCGAACAGCGAACCGGTGTTGCCGCTGAGCAGATTCGCCAGCTAGCACGTGATATGGCCAACATAGAAGGCGCTGTTTGCTATGGCCGCATGGGCGTGTCGGTTCAGGTCTATGGCACTCTGTGTCAGTGGGCTATTCATATGATTAATATTCTCACCCACTCATTAGATGTGCGCGGTGGCATGATGGCCTCGTCGCCGGCCTTTGGCTTTATCAAGCCTGGGGAATCTGGGGCAGGGCACTTTGCTGCCTTCCATAGCCGCGTGAGTGGGCTGCCGGAGTTTGCCGGTGAATTGCCCGCAACCGTTATGGCTGAGGAGATGTTAACTGAGGGTGAAGGGCAGATTCGCGCGCTGATTTCTATTGCTGGTAACCCGGTGCTGTCGGCGCCCAATGGCCAGCAGATTGATCGGGCCCTTGATGGCTTAGACTTTATGGTCAGCCTGGATTTTTATATCAATGAAACCACCCAGCACGCCGACATTATTTTGCCACCCACCAGCGCATTGGAGCACGACCACTACGATATAGCCTTCCATCGTTTGGCGGTGCACAACACGGCGCGCTTTAATGAGCCTGTGTTTGAACCAGCTGCGGGCACATTGCATGACTGGGAAATCTTTAATGGCTTGGGGCAGGCGATTGCTGCCCATAAAGGTATAGAGGTTAAGTCATTGCCATCTCCGGATAAGATGGTTGATATGGGTATTCAGCGTGGGCCCTACGGCGCTGCTGCTGGCCATGAGCTAGAGCTGACCCTAGATAAGATTAAGCAACATCCCCATGGTTTGGATATTGGGCCTTTAGCCCCTAGCTTGCCTGAGCGTCTCTGTACCAGTGACGGCAAGATTACCCTGGTGGCAGATTACATAACCAAAGACCTCAAGCGTCTTGGCGCTGATAAGGCCACGACAGAAGCTGATGAGTTGTTGCTTATTGGTCGTCGCCATATTCGCAGCAACAACTCTTGGCTGCATAACTCGCATCGCTTGGTGAAGGGCAAGCCGCGCTGGCAGTTGCTGATGCACCCAGAGGATTTAGCGGCTCGCAACCTAGAAGAT
>CAWLBR010000094.1:0-9231 GCA_963855085.1 Gammaproteobacteria bacterium | reverse complement strand
TCACCCTCGCTAAATTCGAGCCATAAAAATGGCACTCGAGGGAAATCCCGCTCCAGGGCCACCCAAGAATTACCCACTTCAACCACTAGCACGCCCTCTTCCGTTAGATGATCGGCGGCTTCACGTAACAGTCTGCGGGTAAAGTCGAGGCCGTCATTACCTGAGGCTAGAGCGATCTCAGGTTCATGCTGATACTCGTCGGGCATGGAGGCGAAATCATCGGCATCTACATAGGGTGGATTGCTGACAATCAATTGAAACTGCTCGCCGGGCATCTGTTCAAACAGATCCGACTCCACTGCGGAGACTCGATAGCCGAGTTTATGCTGAGTGATATTAGCCTCGGTAACCTCCAGTGCTTCCGGGGAGATGTCACTGAGCACCACTTCCGCCGCTTCAAAGGCATAGGCGCAGGCAATACCGATACAGCCACTGCCAGTGCAAAGATCAAGCACGCGGCTCGGCTCGCTGGCACACCAGGGCTCAAAGCCCGCCATAATCAACTCAGCAATCGGCGAACGAGGTATAATCACCCGTTCATCGACAGTAAAAGGTAGGCCGCAAAACCAAGCGCGCCCAGTAAGATAGGCTGCGGGAATACGCTCATGGATGCGACGCTGATAGAGGGCCAAAATAGCCGCCTGTTGCTGCGGGGTCAGTACTTTCTCAAGTACAGCACGATCAACATCCGGCGCTAGACCGAGCACAAAGGAGAGCAGATAGACCGCTTCATCCCAGGCATTGTCTGTACCGTGACCAAAGTAAAGACCACTCTGCTCAAATAGCGCCTGGCCATGATCGAGCATCTCGGCAACGGTATTGGTCGCAATTTTAATCGTTGAACCCGAGTCAATATCTGACTGGGAAGGCGCTTGTTTCTCTGACATGGTTTTGGATTCTCCGCTGGAGCAACATTTTACCCTCGAAACTAGTAATAATGTGCACTTTGTTACAGAATGCGCCGTATAAATAACAATCTAATTTTACTGGCCTGGAAACATTTCAATGAGAGATCACTACGAAAAAATCATTCAGAGTACTGGCGAAGATATTACCCGCCCTGGACTCATAGACACTCCAGATAGAGCCTCTAAGGCATTTTCCTATCTCACTAGCGGCTATGAGATGGATATCAAAACAGTGATAAACAATGCGCTGTTCCCATCAGATTCTGAAGAGATGGTGATTGTTAAAGATATTGAGCTGTTCTCTCTGTGCGAACATCACCTGCTGCCCTTTATCGGCAAGTGCCACGTGGCCTACATTCCCAACGGTAAGGTTCTAGGTCTATCGAAAGTTGCCCGAGTCGTTGATATGTTTGCCCGTCGCCTGCAGATTCAAGAGGCATTGGCACAGCAGATTGCGTCGACTATAGCCGAAGTCACTCAGGCCCGCGGTGTGGGTGTGATTGTTGAAGCCAAGCATATGTGCATGATGATGCGCGGTGTTGAGAAGCAGAATTCATCGATGAAGACCTCAGCTATGCTGGGTACCTTCCGTTCAGATCAGGCGACGCGCACTGAGTTTTTGACGCTGCTGAGATCATAAGCAGCGCAAGAAGCTGAATTTTGAGGCACTGCTTTCCGAACCGCTAATCCCTCAATACGCAAAAGCCCACTTTTAAGTGGGCTTTTTATTGCCCTAAAAATGTCCAAAACAAAAGCTATTAACTATTGCCCGGCCAGCTGGTCGGTTTTGGCCGCGCAGATAAAGTCATTGAGATGCAGTCCATTAACCGCATGGGTCCACCAGGTCACTCTGACCTTCCCCCACTTCATGAGTATTTCTGGATGGTGGTCTTCAGCTTCGGCAAGTTCTCCCACACTCAGGGCAAAGGACATGGTCTGGACATAATCAGGAAAGCTAAACTGCTTTACCAACTGTTTTACCCCATCCTGTAATTCTATCTGCCAGCCGGGCACCTCAAGCATTAACCGACCTGACTCAGAGTCCGGCAGAGGCACCGCATCTGCCGCATAGTTTGTACATTGTCGCTGGTAGAGCTGCATTCTATTCCCCTTCCAAATAGTCTTTTAGTAAAGTCGCGAATTCGACTACCATAATGACTTCCGGCATCCGCCAAAACAAGACCTCAGTGGTCGTGCCCAGACACACAACGGAACTTCTCAATGGAAATAAAAAAGCGTACCGGAATTAGCCGCATCCTCTATGCCGGACTCAACTCCTATACCGGATTGCGCCACAACTTTATTCATGAGGCGGCAATTCGCCAAGAAATTATTGCCGCTATGATCATGATCCCATTTGCTTGCTGGCTGGATGTCTCGACCAGTGAACGGTTGCTGATGATCTGTGCAGTTTTACTGGTGATTATCGTTGAGCTGCTTAATACTGCTATTGAGGCGACCGTTGATCGCATTGATCTCGACTACCACGAACTATCAGGCCTGGCCAAAGATACAGGATCAGCTGCTGTATTTTTCAGTTTATTGCTCTGCACTATTGTGTGGCTGACAATCGGGATACCACTGCTCGACTTGCAGGCGCTGAGCCTTCTCTAGCGAATAAAGTCGGTTGGCTTTTCAATTTCATAAAAAGCATCGGTGATGGATTCGAGCTTTTGTTCAAGAATCAGTTTGGCATCGCTGAGGCCACGATTGTAATGATAGGCACCCACTTCCTCGGAGAAGAAGTCGAGTAAAAACTCAGCGTCGAACTGGGCTATATCCTGATCCAGTTCTTCGCGAAAATAGAGCTTTATTTTACCGACAATAGCGGCCTTTTCAATGTCGCTAAATTCAATTTTAGCCAATACCTATCTCCCTATATTAATACGACAACTTACTCCGGCAGTATAAATTTCTGAACTTCTTCGGCCACTTGCTCAGCCTGCTCTTCCATGTGTAAATGGTGCGAGCCGGGCATTTTGAGCAGTCGAAAATTGGTTATCCAAGAGAAGGTTTCATCCTGCTGGGCATCCGGCTTAAAGCCGCTGTCTTCAGCTTGAATCAACATCACCGGCGAAGTTACCGAGCTGAAAAAATCCTGCATATGATCACGGGTTAACTTAAGCTGGGAAGCGGCCTTTAGGCGTTGATCTGTATGCCAGTAAAAACCTCTCTCATGCTGACGCACGCCGCGCTGCGCCAGTACTGCAGCAGCTGCCTCTTTGAGCGGAATAAAACCATTCACTCGCGCCTGAACTGCACGATCAAAATCGGGGAAGAAGCTCGGATTGGCACCGCCAAAGCGCTTGGCTTCGTAGACCGATTTGGCTAACTGAACCGCTGTGCCTTTGGCATCCGCAAGACCGGGCATATAGCCATCGATCAGTGCTGCATGAGTAATGCGATCCGGAAAGGCACCGGCAATCAGTGTCGAAATAATCGCACCGCGAGAATGACCTAACAGAGCAAATTGATCCCAACCCATCTGATCGGCAACGCCGAGCACCTCTGCTATGTCTTGCCAAATATTGTAGCCGGAGTCTGCGGAGCGGAAGCTGCTGCCACCGTGGCCAGCGCAATCTACTGCAATCACATGCATGTCGCTTAAAAACGGCAGCATCAAATCAAAACTGGCGGCATTGTCCAGCCAACCGTGGAGAGCAATCACCGGTGTATAACCGGGCGAGCCCCACTCTTTGGCGGTGAAGGTTAGGCCGTTTACATCGAAGGTTCTTTCACTGATAAAACTAAGAGACATGGTAGATTCCGTTATTATTTAGCAACTCATCGCTGGATATGTTGGTTGCTAATATTTTTTAATTATTGATGGATTAAGTTTGGTTTAAAAACAGCCACTTGATAAAACAGTCACTTGATAAAACAGTCACTTGATAAATTACTCACTAACAGAGGCATAAAAAAGCCAGCTGAGGAAACACCGCAGCCGGCGGATCTATTTACAACTCTCACAACTCTCACAACGTTAACTTGTTGGCTTGCGGCCCTCTTCATCGCTGTCAGACTGCTCAGCAGTAAACGAAGGTATATCGTCATTAACCACTTCTTTAGTCTCCACCTCCTCAGCATTGACTAGCTCGCCATCCTCAACCTCTTCAACTGCACGCACAGAATAGCCTTCAGAGGCATCAGTGGTCGGCCACTCATCAAAGGGAAAAGATTTTTCTTCGCTATTAAAGGTCAGAAACATCAGTGTCTGATAAACCCATTTACCCAGGCCCTGGCCAAGATTGCGCAGATTATCGTTATCGGAGCCTGTAAACAGCACAAACAAAAACTGTACTACGACCACGATGCTAATAATCAGCCGTGCGGCAACTAACAGCAGGCCGAATAACAGCATATAGGCGCCGCGGATCCAGGTATTAGCATTTAGTAAGGACATTTTTTTATCGCTCATTTGGTTTCACCATAAATTCAACATCAGTGTTTTGTTCTGCAACCATCATTGTTCGCAGAGACTCAACAATAGGTCGCTGCTCAAACATAGTGGCATACAGTGCCGAGGCCAATGGCATATAGATACCCAATGCATCGGCTCTCTCTTTTACTAGTTTAGTCGTATTTACGCCTTCGGCCACTTGCCCGACATCAATAATCGCCTGCTCCAGGCTCTTACCGCCTCCCAGGGCTAAACCAATGCGGAAATTACGGCTCAAAGGAGAACTGCAGGTGACATAAAGATCGCCGACGCCACTGAGGCCTAAGAAGGTCAATGGGTTTGCCCCAAGTTGGCAGGCAAAGCGACTCATTTCGGCGAGACTGCGGGTCAGGACAACACTTTTGGTGTTTTGCCCAACTTTCATGGCCTCGGCAATACCCGAAACAATGGCATAAATATTTTTTAGTGCACCGGCCAGCTCGACGCCGTAGCGATCGTGATTGGCATAAATTCTAAAATACTTCGAGGCCAATATCTCTTGGGCACGGCTACAGACTTCGTCGTGCTCACTGGCAATCACCGTGGCGGTGATTTCATAGTTGGCAATTTCTTTGGCCAGATTGGGGCCGCTGAGCACACCGACTTTGGAGTCTGGCAATTCCTGCTCAAGGATCTGACTGGGCAGTGCAAAACTGTCTGCTTCTATGCCCTTGGCGGTGCTAATTAATAGCGCATCTGGATTAATCCAAGCCTTGGCGAGCTGGGCCACCTGACGCAGTACACTGCTGGGGATGGCGAAAAAAACGGTGTCTGCACCCTCTAAAGCCTGCTGCAAATCCGTGGTGAAACTAAGACTTGAATCAAACTGATAACCGGGCAGATAGGCGGAATTTTCTCCAGCTCCGGTAATAGCCTGTAATTGTTTGTCGCTGCGCATCCACAATGTGGTGGCAAAGCCGTTAACGGCGAGCATATTGGCGATCACGGTACCGAAGCTACCGGCGCCCAATACGGCAATTTTATAGTTATTATTGGCTGTCAAAGAAACCCTACTCCAGATGGCTAAACACTTATCACTAAACACTGATGACTCATAAGCCAGCACTAAAAACTGCTGTGGCCAGCATTATAGGTGGATGTGCCACAGAGTGTAAGCCGCTATACAAAAAAGCACCCTTCATGAGCTATCACAAAGGGTGCTTTTGATCCTGCTGACAGCGCTATTAGGCGTCAAACATGAGGCTATTCAACTGCTGAACAAACTGCGCTGGATTTTCCAGAGGTCGACCGGCCGACAGTGCCGCCTGATCAAACAAGACACTGGCTAAGATCTTAGCCTTGTCTTCATCAGTCTCACCGTCGAGTTTGCTGACCAAAGGATGCTCTGCGTTGATCTCAAGAATCGGCTTCACTTCAGGCACAGGCTGGCCAGCTGCGGCCATAATCTTGCGCATCTGCTCACCCATGTCATCGGCACCCACTACCAGACAGGCTGGTGAGCTAGTCAGTCGCGTGGTGGTGCGAACTTCTTCAACCTTGCCATCTAACAGAGTATTAATGCGCTTTAACAGAGTGCCCTGTTCACTGTCGTCGCCCTCTTTCTTGTCGGCGTCTTCAGCTTTTGGTTCTTCGCCTGTAATTTTACTAAGGTCCAATTCACCGCGAGCAATATCCTGGAAGGACTTGCCGTCAAACTCAGTGAGGTAGCCCATCATCCACTCATCGATACGATCGGACATCAGGATCACTTCAACACCGTGCTTGCGGAAGATTTCTAAGTACGGGCTGTTATTGATCACCGAGTGGCTGTCACCGGTGAGGAAGTAGATCTTGTCCTGACCTTCTTTCATGCGGCTGACATAATCCGTCAGGCTCACATCGGTAGCCGCAGAGTCACTGGTAGAGCTGGCAAAACGGAACAGCTTGGCAATTTTTTCGCGATTGTTGTGATCTTCGCTTGGGCCTTCTTTTAATACAGGACCGAACTGAGTCCAAAACTTGGCGTACTTCTCCGGCTCATTGGTGGCCATTTTGCCGAGCATATCCAGCACACGTTTGGTCAGTGCAGCGCGAATGCTATCAACCAATGGCGTCTTCTGGAGAATTTCACGGGAGACGTTTAGCGGCAGATCGGCGCTGTCGAGCACGCCCTTAACAAAGCGCAGGTACATGGGCATAAACTGTTCGGCGTCATCCATAATAAAGGTGCGCTTGATATACAGCTTAATACCGCGGGAGGCTTCACGCTGATACAGGTCCATTGGCGCCATGCCCGGAATATAGAGCAAGCTGGTGTAATCCTGCTTGCCTTCAACGCGGTTGTGACTCCAAGCCAATGGCTCGGCAAAATCGTGAGATACCAAACGATAAAATTCTTTGTACTCGTCGTCGCTGACATCCTGACGCGAGCGGGTCCACAGAGCCTGGGCGTCATTTACTGCCTGCCACTCAGGTGCCTTGTCCACATCCGCTACTACCGCATCATCTTCTGCAGGGGCTGCAGGCATTTCCTGTTTGATCATCTCAACGGGGATAGCAATATGATCTGAGTACTTCTTAACGATGCTGCGCAGACGCCAGTCACTGGCGAACTCATGCTCATCGCTCTTAACGTGCAAGGTGATTGAGGTACCGCGCTCAGCGCGTTCAATATTTTCGATCTGATAGTCGGCTTCGCCTTCACAGCTCCAGCGAATCGCTTCATCAGCAGCGGCACCAGCGCGACGGGTCTCGACCACAACGCGCTCAGCAACAATGAAGGAGGAGTAAAAACCAACACCAAACTGGCCGATTAACTGGGAATCTTTCTTCTGATCGCCAGTAAGGTTTTTCATAAATTCAGAGGTGCCGGAACGGGCAATAGTACCGAGATTAGAGATCACTTCATCACGAGACATGCCGATACCATTATCGGAGATAGTGATGGTCTTAGCATCTTCGTCCACAGCAATGCGAATGCGCAGGTCGCCGTCATCTTCATAGAGGCCTGAGTTTTCCAAGGCTTCAACGCGCAACTTATCGGTTGCATCGGAGGCATTGGAGATCAACTCACGAAGAAAGATCTCCTTGTTGGAGTAAAGCGAGTGAATCATAAGGTGGAGAAGCTGCTTAGCTTCAGTTTGAAAACCCAGTGTTTCGGCTTTGTCTTGTGTCTTTGCGGTCATATGCTGATGATCTCCTGATCTGATGTTAATGACATGGGCTGTTCCTATATGAACGGCCTTCTTGTCTCATCAGATGGGGGCGGAGAAATAGATTTCAAGCATTTAGGTTAGAAAGTGACAGCGCGCCGTAGCAATTGGCGTTTGTTCGTCGTCTTGCCAGGCTGTAGCCGACACATTGACCAGCTTTTTGCCCTGACGCATGACCTCGCAGCTGGCATAAATCGTCTTGTAGCGACCGGGACGCAGATAGTCCAGGGAGAAGTCGACGACCTTGGGCATATCCGTGACATTGAGGCTATAGATAATTTCGATGGCCGCGGCCAATTCGAGAAAGCCGCCAATCACACCGCCGTGAATCGCCGGCAGTGAGGGGTTGCCTATATTGGACGCGCGCTTATCCAGCCAATAAAGCAGACGCTGATCATCCACTTTCGCTTGGGCACCAATAAAGGCGGCATAGGGAATCATATCCAAAAGGGACTGCGGATGGCGCTCTTGGCGCGCTGCACCGACGCGGTCTTGCCAGTCTAGAAGTAATTGATCTGTGGTTTGCATATCCATTAACGCTGCTCATTATCGGTGACTGAGGTCTGACGCCAAGGCATTAAGCGGCGCAGTTTTTTCAGGGCAATGCTGCGGAACTGAATGCTCTTGGAATCCACCTTCATAAAGTTAGCCACACAGTGGGCAATGGGATTTTCTTTATCATCTTGCCAAGCGACACCGCGGCAAAAAATGACATTGGATGACTGGCGATAGACCTTGGCTTCTACATAGATTGGCTTATAAGGCTGCGCTGGACGCATATAGTCGAGGCGCAGATCCATGGTGGGAGTGACTGAGGGTTTCCTTTGCACGGTCATGGCAGAGCAGCCACAGGCAGTGTCGAGAAGGCTGACAATGGTGCCGCCGTGAACTACACCGGTTATTGGATTGCCCACTAGGTCTTCACGGTAGGGAAAAGTCAGGTGGGTTTCGCCACGCTCGAGTTTGTCGAGAGTGAAACCCAGAGCGGCGCCATGGCCATTGCGCTCTAGTGCATATTTGAGGGCTGGACGAACCAGCGCCATTGTCATATCAAAGGCCATGTTTTTATTGTTCTATGCTAGGTTGAATTAGGAGAGCTAGTCGCGGAGTTTAGCAGTTATTGATTTACAACTATGCGGTTTTTTTTGAGGGATAGCCTTCGGGAAAGCATTGAATGGAGTGCCGCTGAGCATTTGAGATCCCTCGTCGCGCTGCTCTGTCGGGATGACCTATATAAATTGCGTTGCCTGGCCGTGACACTTGTATCTGACAGCACCAGCCAGTTCCAAAGCCTCGCGGTCCATTGATAGAGGTCCCTCCAACCGACCCTGTCATCCTGAGCGGAGTCGAAGGATCTCCTTGCGCTGGCGCCTACATCTGGCAGCACCAACTAAGTCTAAAGGCTCGCTGCCAACTGCTGGAGATCCCTCCACTGCGGTCGGGATGACATAAATAAATTACTCTGACGGGATGATATAAATAGATTGCTCTGTCGGGACGACATAAATAAATTGCGTTGCCTGGCCGTGACACTTGTATCTGACAGCACCAGCCAGTTGCAAAGCCTCGCGGTCCATTGATAGAGGTCCCTCCAACCGAGCCTGTCATCCTGAGCGGAGTCGAAGGATCTCCTTGCGCTGGCGCCTACATCTGGCAGCACCAACTAAGTCTAAAGGCTCGCTGCCAACTGCTGGAGATCCCTCCACTGCGGTCGGGATGACATAAATAAATT